>CBDTVH010000449.1:0-2731 GCA_965363665.1 uncultured Yoonia sp.
CGGTCTCGCCCTTGTCATAGCGCGACTGCATCCAGGCGACATCCATGTTAATGCTGTCGTGATAGACGATAGGGGCAATGGCGTCGAAAAAAGCCAGGGCTTCGGCACCGGTTTCTGCCTGGATCGCTTCGGCAAGGTTGCCAGAGGTCAGTGGACCTGTCGCGATAATCCAGTGGCCGTCATCAGGCAGCGCCGTAATCTCTTCATAAGACACCGAAATATTCGGATGCGCTTTCAGTGCTGCGGTCACGCTTTCCGCAAAAGGGTCACGATCCACGGCCAGCGCGCCACCGGCGGGCAGGCGATGTTGATAGGCTGTCTGCATGATCAGACCGTGGGCCTGCATCATTTCCCAATGCAACAATCCAACCGCGTTTTGTTCGTGATCGTCCGAGCGGAATGAGTTGGAACACACCATCTCGCCCAGATTGCCGGTGCGATGGGCAAAGGTTTCGACCTTGGGGCGCATTTCGTGGATCACGACTTGCAAACCTGCGTTCGCCGCCTGCCAGGCCGCCTCTGATCCGGCCATGCCGCCGCCGATGATGTTGAGTGTCTGTGCCATGGCGCTGATCTAATGCGGGCTGCGGCAAAAGAAAAGGCCCGCTGCGATCAGCGGGCCCTTGTCTGTGATTTGAAGCTGATTTAGCCGCCGTAGGAGGCCAAGGTGCGCGCATCGAAGAGGGCACCACCTGAAAAGTCATATTGCGCGCCAATTGTGACGTATTCGCTGTCTTCAAGGCCAAGAATGCGGGTAGAGGGTTCATCGCTGTCACCGAATGCACGGATACGTCCAACCTTGGCATAGACCGAAGCGCCCTGAACAAAACTGTAACGCGCCGTCAAAGCCGTGTCGGCAATGTTTGCGTCGACAATTTCAAGGGTGTCGACCTCAATCAGGAAATCTTCGACCTTGTAGGCTTGGTAATCCAGCCCCAGCGACACACCTGCACCAACACCGAATTCAAATGAGAACCCAGCAGTATTGAGTACATCGTTCTCGCCAAACACGTCGCTGTCGGCGCCACCGTAATAGGCCTCAAACGAACTGTTTGCTGATTTAAAGGCACCTTCGACGCCGTAGAGCGTGGTTTCAAAATCACCGACCTGATCAATGGAATAATACGCACCAAATGCCGTGCCCGTGGCGCCGGTATACATGCCACGTGCTGTTACGACGAAAATATCATCGTCGAGGTCTTCGCTCATAATGGTTTCGATGCTGCCACCGATTGCAAATGTGGGCGTGATACCGAAATCAAGGCCGGCGGCGATGCTGGTGACGTCAAAATCACCTGTAAAGTCACCTTCGATACTTTGAAAAGCGCCGGAAATCGTTGCGCCGTTGATTTGTTGGGCCACAGCGGGTGTGGCAGCGATTGTTGAAGCAGCAAAAATTGCAAGGATCTGGGTTTTCATGCGATCAATTCCTGAAAGATACGATAGGTTTTTCTGGTAGTTGACCTTTTGCGCCGCAGCAACGAATGGCACACGAAATAGTTGTGCTGTCGCGCATCCGCCACATCAACATAGATCAGTGGATAGATCGCCTCTCATGCACGTAAGAAGCGGTCTATTCCAACTCAGTCGCGTCATCCACTTCATCAGCCTGATCAGCGATCCAGGCCACACTGACGACCGTTTCGCCTTTGCCGGTGTCAAACACCTTCACGCCGCCTGCACCCCGTGATCGGAAGGAAATCCCCTCAATCGGAACACGGATGGATTGACCCGTGGATGTCACCAGCATGATCTGGTCAGACATTTCAACAGGGAATGACGTAACCAATGGCCCGCCACGCATCGCCTTGTCCATCGCCGCCACACCCATGCCACCGCGTCCGCGCACGGGGTAGTCGTGGCTTGAGGACAGCTTGCCCGAGCCTTTGGCCGTGATCGTCAGAATCAGGTTTTCGGCCGCCGACATTTCGGCGTAACGCTCTGGGCTGATCGCGCCGGCAACGACTTCATCGTCATCATCGGTTTCCGCATCGTCGGCCAACCCTGCCATCGCACGGCGCATTTTCAGGTACGCGGCACGCTCTTCGGCTTCGGCCTTGAAGTGGCGGATGATCGACATCGACACGACCTTGTCGTCGCCTTGCAACCTGATCCCGCGCACACCCACGGAACTGCGTGAATTGAACACACGAACGTCGGTTGCCGGGAAACGGATGGCGCGCCCAGAATCCGTTACCAGCATCACATCGTCATCATTGGATGCGATGCGCGCGTTGATCAGCGTTGTATCTGCGTGCTCATCCTCGAATTTCATCGCGATCTTGCCGTTGCGCATGACATTGGTGAAATCGGACAGCTTGTTGCGGCGCACAGTGCCAGCAGAGGTGGCAAAGACCACTTGCAGGTCGTCCCATTCTTCCTCGGGTCGGTCCACCGGCATGATGGCGGCAATCGACACACCTTGCGGGATCGGCAGGATATTGACGATCGCCTTGCCCTTGGCCGTGCGGCTGCCCAGCGGCAAACGCCACGTCTTCAGCTTGTAGACCATGCCGTCGGTTGTGAAGAACAACAGCTGCGTGTGGGTGTTGGCGACAAAAAGGGTGGTGACGACATCTTCTTCCTTGGTCGCCATCGACGAAAGGCCCTTGCCACCACGCCGCTGCGCACGGAAATCGGCAAGTGCGGTACGTTTGATATAGCCGCCGGAAGTCACGGTCACGACCATGTCCTCTTTCTCTATCAGGTCTTCGTCTTCCATGTCGCCGGA
>CBDTVH010000450.1:0-2730 GCA_965363665.1 uncultured Yoonia sp.
ATTTCGCTTTGGAGTTTCTGGCGTCCGCCAGCATTTGTGCCATGCACCTTAGCCGCTTGGCTGAGGAATTGGTCATCTGGTCTTCGGCCCAGTTCCGTTTTGTGAAGATGTCGGACAAGTGGTCGACGGGATCATCCATCATGCCACAAAAGCGCAACCCGGATGCCGCTGAGTTGATCCGCGCCAAGATTGGCCGGATTTTCGGGGCGAATGTGGCGTTGATGACGGTGATGAAGGGACTGCCGCTGACCTATTCCAAGGACATGCAGGAAGACAAGGAACAGACCTTTGATGCCGCCGATAATCTGATGCTGGCGCTGGCGGCGATGACGGGGATGGTCGCGGACATGACCGCTGAACGCGCGAACCTGAAAGCCGCCGCCGCGAGCGGGTTTTCGACGGCGACCGATCTGGCCGATTGGCTGGTGCGCGAACTTGGGCTACCTTTTCGCGAAGCGCATCATGTGACCGGGTCGTTGGTGGCGATGGCAGAGGGCAAGGATTGCGATTTGCCCGACCTGACGCTGAAGGACATGCAATCGGTTCACGCAGGCATCCGTGCGGATGTATTTGATGTGCTGGGGGTAGAGAACTCGGTCGCGTCCCGTACCAGTTTCGGGGGGACGGCACCGTCACAGGTCCGCGCTCAGGTGGCGCATTGGAAAGAGGTTTTGAAATGAAACGTATCGTGTTGATTTTGGCCGTGTCTGCATTGGCGGCATGTGGCGCCGATGGGGCGCCGTTTACACCGAATGCGAATGTCGGGCTGAGCGTTGGCAGCAATGGTGTCAGCACAGGCGCCAGTGTCGGCGCGTCCAATGGCACCGTTTCGATCGGGGTTGGTCTTTGATGCGTATCGTATTCCTGTTGCTGGCGATCTGGGGTGCGATCCATCCGATGTATTACTTCATCACATGGTTTCAGGCCGAAGGCTGGGACATCATGGCGATGGTGGATGCGTGGCACGTGAATGCAGCGACCAGCGGGTTGGTCTGGGATCTGACGATTGCGGCGGTGACGCTGACGATCTGGGTTCTTTACGAGGCGTTCAAGAGAAAGAACTGGCTTAGCCTGATTGCGATCCCGGCGACCTTTTGCATCGGTGTAAGCTGCGGGTTGCCACTTTACCTCTACCTGCGCGATCGGATTGTCTATCGACCTGATCCTGGCAAAGTGCGCCTTTAAGTCCCTGCAAATCAGGGTTGGTCTTTGCCGGTGATCTGCTATGTCCAAAAACTGGTTTTGGACAAGGATCACTGGCTTGGATCATTTTCTGTATCGTGACGGCGCGCTTTACGCCGAGGACGTCCCCGTGGCCGAGATTGCAGCCGCCGTGGGCACCCCGTTTTACGTGTATTCAACCGCGACCCTGAAACGTCACTTCACCTTGTTTGACGAGGCGTTGGCCTGGGGCGAACATCTTGTCTGTTTTGCGATGAAATCGCTGTCCAATCAGGCGGTGATCAAGCTGTTGGCCAATGCCGGTGCCGGTATGGATGTGGTGTCAGGCGGGGAATATCTGCGTGCGAAAGCCGCAGGCGTGCCGGGCGATCGCATTGTGTTTTCCGGTGTGGGCAAGACCGCCGATGAGATGCGCCTCGCGATTGAGGGAGGCATCCGCCAGTTCAATGTCGAAAGCGAGCCCGAGATGGTCTTGCTGAATCAGGTGGCGCAGTCTTTGGGGGCCGTTGTCCCGATCACGATCCGCGTAAACCCGGATGTGGACGCCAAGACCCACGCGAAGATCGCCACAGGTAAGTCCGAGAACAAGTTCGGTATTCCGATCAGCCGCGCGCGCGAGGTCTATGCGATGGCAGCCGGATTGCCGGGCCTGAAGGTCATCGGGATCGACGTGCATATCGGGTCGCAACTGACCGAGCTGGCTCCGTTTGAGGCGGCCTATCAAAAGGTCGCTGAGTTGACCGCACAACTGCGGGCGGACGGTCATGAGATCAAGCGCCTTGATCTGGGCGGAGGTCTGGGCATTCCCTATGCGCGATCCAATGAGGCACCGCCTTTGCCGACGGACTATGGTGCGCTGATCCAGCGTACCGTTGGCCATTTGGGCTGTGAGATCGAGATCGAACCGGGACGCCTGATTTCGGGTAATGCCGGGCTGATGGTGTCCAAGGTCATTTATGTGAAATCTGGCGCAGATCGTGATTTTCTGATCCTTGACGGGGCCATGAACGATCTGATCCGCCCCGCGATGTATGAAGCCTGGCACGATATTATCCCCGTGGTAGAGCCTGCACCGGGCGCTGTCCCGGCCAAATATGATATCGTCGGGCCTGTTTGCGAAAGCGGTGATACCTTTGCTAAGGGTCGTGAAATGCCAAGCGTAAAGGCCGACGATCTGGTCGCGTTCCGTTCAGCGGGTGCATATGGGGCTGTGATGTCTTCGGAATACAATTCGCGTCCGCTGATCCCAGAAGTGCTGGTGGATGGCGATCAATTTGCAGTTATCCGCGCACGCCCTACCTATGAAGAAATGATTGCGCGCGATACGCTGCCGAAATGGCTAGAATGAAGATCGAACAGCCAAACAGCGCCGCGCCGCGCTGTATATAGGAGAGGCCCGCTGAAAGCCCCGCACGACCACATGCGCCATTTGCGTTTTCCTGTCGCTGCCACCCGCCTTGGGATGGTTGCCGAACAGGTTGTACGTGTGTTCTGGCCGTTTTGGACTGTCCTGTTCGTGATCCTTGCGCCCTTGATGATGGGCTGGCA
>CBDTVH010000451.1:0-2726 GCA_965363665.1 uncultured Yoonia sp.
GTCCCTGCCATCCGTCAAACCCTGTATAACAACCCATAACACATGCAGGAGACCGTTGATGTTGCGCCTTTTCCTAACCACCAGCCTGATTGCCCTTGCCGCCCCCGCCCTTCCGGACACTTTCACCGCCGAGGCCCGGGTGGATGCCGTGACGATCTATCCCGGTTTGGCGACCGTGACCCGGCAGGTCACATTGGATGTGCCCGCTGGCCGACATCAGATCGTGGTACCCGGCCTGCCCGAAGGGTTGGCGACCGAGGGGCTGCGTCTGGCCGCCCCTGTGGGCGCGCAAGTGGGCGCGGTCAACCTTGCGTTTGATCGCTTGCCGGTGACGCCGGATCAGACCGCGCCCGACATCATCGCCGCCCGCGATGAGGTGGAACGCCTTGAGGCGGTATTACGGGATCGCGACGCGCAGATTGCCCGGATCAGGTTGCGCGTGCAGGCCGCGGAAGAACAGATCGCGTTCCTGCAAAGCCTGTCGCAGGCCAGCGCCGGTGAAGCGTTGACCACGGCGACCGTGACCGACATTCAGGCATTGGCGCAGATGGTCGGGTCCGAGACCTTGGCCGCCCGTGAGGCCGCGTTTGCCGCAGAGCAAGAGGCGCAGGCCGCAGAACTGGCCCGCAAGGATGATGTGGAGGCATTGCAGGATGCCGAGCAGGCGCTGGCGGCCTTGTTGGCGCCAGAGCAGAAGGGCGCGGTTTTGACCTTTACGTTGGCGGTTGCAGAGGCCGGTGAGGTGACGGTCGATGTGAGCTCTGTCGAAGGTTTTGCAAATTGGTCGCCGGTTTATGACATGCGGCTGACCACGGGTGATGATGCAGCCCTTGATATCGACCGCGCTGTCGTCATCAGCCAGCAGACCGGGCAAGACTGGACTAACGTGCAGTTGATCCTGTCCACGGCCCGCCCGGGCGAGCAGACGTCACCCGGTGATGTTTGGGCGCCGCTGCGCCGGATCATCTCGGAAGATGAACTGGAGCGTGAACGCGGTGTGGAAATGCTGTCTGATCAGGTTCAAAGCTTTTCCCGGTCGGTCGTGGGCGAAATGGCGCAGGACGCCATGGAAGCACCCATGGCTGTGACCGCACAGGCCGACTTTAGCGGAGCGACCGTGACTTATGTGTATCCGGGGCGCGTGGATATCCGCAATGGCGTCGAGGATTTGCGCCTGCCGCTGGATACCCTGAATTTCGAGGCGGATATCTGGGCCGAGGCGGTGCCAAGCCGTGACAGCATCGCTTACCGCATGGCCGAATTCACCAATGACACGGGCGAAGTGATGTTGCCGGGTCAGGCGCTGATCTTTGCCGATGGCACGATGATCGGGTTCAGTCATTTGCCGTTGCTTGCCGCAGGAGCGGACACTGAGATGGGCTTTGGTCCGCTGGACGGGCTGCGCCTGACACGCGCGATCCCGAACAAATCCGAAGGCGACGTCGGCGTGTTCACCAGTTCCAATCAACTGACCGAGCAGGCGATCATGACGGTTGAAAACCTGACCGGGCAGGACTGGGCCGTCAAGCTGCGCGACGCCATTCCCTATTCCGAACAGGATGATCTGGAGGTTGAATTTACCGCCAAACCTGCGGTGACACGGCGCAACCCGGATGGCCAGCGCGGTATTCTGGAGTGGGATCTGGATGTGGCTGCGGGTGACAGCCGCGAGGTTACGCTGGATTATACGCTGACATGGCCCAGCGGATACGTGTTGCGGTAATCATCGGGATGCACAGCGCGTCGCGACAGCAAGGCGAATGGCGCTATTGAAGTACTGCATGCGGCCCGATGATCGACCGGGCCGCAACATGCCTTTCACCCGATGGACAGGCGGTGGTTTTCGCGTGATACTAGGGGCTTAAGCAGTAAAACAGGTGAGTTGAGTTGAACAAGGACATCATTCCGAATGGTTTGGCTGAATTAATTGATAACTGCAAAGTGCCGGTTGTCGTGGCTGATACGTCGCTTGAGGATGCGCCCCTGACGATCATCAATACCGCCTTTTCTGACATGACGGGTTATTCCAGCGAAGCGATGGTCGGAAAAAATTGCCGGTTTCTGCAACCGGCGTCAGGCGTGGGGCCGGTGAAAGACCGTATTCGTGCTTTTCTGGCGGATGACCAACAGTTGCAAAGCCAGTTTGTCATTCCGAACGCGCGCAAGGACGGGACGCGCTTTCTGAATCTGTTGTACCTGAAAAAGCTGACCCACCCGAAGCGCCCGCCGCTTATCATCGGGTCCCAGTTTGATATCAGCAGCCGGTCAGCCACGCAATTGGCCGCGTATAATGCGTCTTTGAAATATGATATGCGATTGATTGAAAAGCTGATGAAAGAGGCCGGCTGGACCATGCCGCCATCTGACACTGCGCTGGCCGACAGTCTGGAACGTATCGCCCAGTTCGAGCTTTGATGCGCGGATTGATCTGTCGAAATGACCCTGCCGTCTTGACCAACAGATACCACAGGCAGAGGACACGACGCAGACCCGGGCTGCATCGGCCATCTTGCGTGCGCTGGTCGGGAAAGCAGCCCTGAGCTTACGACGCTCTGCTGCATTTCCAACGACATTACATATTCGGATAGTTCGGCCCGTCGCCGCCTTGCGGCACCGTCCAGACGATATTCTGGCTGGGGTCCTTGATGTCGCAGGTTTTGCAGTGCACGCAGTTCTGGAAGTTGATCTGGAACTTCGTGTCGTCTCCGGTGCCGACGAATTCATAG
>CBDTVH010000452.1:0-2723 GCA_965363665.1 uncultured Yoonia sp.
ATAGATCAGCCCGTGCATCACCACGGTCGAGATGCCGATCATGGCGCCAAACCGGCCATGGCCGCCGCTGTCCTGATGCGCGTGGTGCGAAACTACTTCAGGCCCGTCTTGATATGCCATTCTCTGTCGCTCCCATAAACCCCTATGCGTGATAAAACCAAAAAGTCAGCCCTATGGTTCCATGAGCCAGGGCGAACAAAAAACAAAACGCCGGGTCGGCTGTCACGGGCGACCCGCTGCCCAAAGTCAGGACGGCGACCCCGAGAAGCGCCGCCCCAATCCCGCCAATCAGAAAGCCAGTTCACACGCCTGCCTGATAGAAGACCTCGCCTTCACCGGCATCACCGCCGAAAGCCATCACGTCATACCGCGCAGCTGGATCGAGTCCCATGCCGGGGGAGCCCAAGGGCATTCCCGGCACAGCGATCCCTGTAATTTCCGGGCGCTCTTCCAGCAGTTTGGCAATGGCCGCGAACGGCACATGGCCTTCAACCACATAGCCGTCGATCACCGCGGTATGGCAGACCCGCAACGATCGACACGTCCTTACGGGGAGCAGGAATAGTGTCGCTCAAATCCGCATTGGGAAGCAGCGCAGACAACGCGTGACAGGTCTGAGTACGCTCAGAGCTTTCAGAACAGCAGGCCTGCTGATCGTCGGCCACTTCGTCTACGGATGTATGGCGATGCTCCACCGCGGCCGAAACCGTGGCGGACAGCGTTATCATGACGACAAGCAGAAGCTGGAACAAAACCATGCCGCATGCCTACATGGGGTATAAGTGCATTTGCAAGCTGCAAGCAGGGATACATCCTGTCGCGGATCAGTGGGCATGTGCATCTTGCCCGCGCGCCATCAACAGATGATGCTCACGGTGGTGATCCTGGCTTGCCATCAAACCGAAGAACCCCAAACCCCTGATCCTCGCCGCGACCGCCATGTCATCACTGGTCACGATCAATTCGACCGCCGCCTCGCTCTCGGTCACATCGACGCTCCAGCGGGGATCTTTCGCAAGTTGGCCCGCATGGGCGGGAACCATCCGCCGCAGCGCCGCAAGTGTCTGTGGGTCGCCAGTCGCGATCATGCGCAGCCCGCTATCGACAGGTTCTTCTTCCACTTCGGTAAAGGTCACCAGCCGGTCCATGTCCACCAGATGATCGCGCAGGCCACGAAGATCGACTTGTGACCAGTCTGTTGCAGGATCGGCTTCCAGAAGAGCGACAACTTCGGACAGCGCGGCGAACGCGCCTTGACCAGGCTCGGTCAGAGCCGATCCGCTTGTCTGACCATGCAAGGCGTGGTTCATGCCGTCACCATCCCCGAAGTGATCCGTTTGTGCGACTGCAAGCGCTGTCGCGCCAATCAGGATCGTCACCCCCAGAATTACCTTCACCAGCATATCTGTTCTCCGTTCAAATCGTTGCCTCACCCTACCCAAAGCAGAACAACAGTCGTATGATATGTATCATGTCGAACTGGATACATATTTTTGACGGCGCACCCGTCCGCAAGATCGAAGAGGGCGCGTATCTGTTTCGGCGCGAAGAGGCCGTCCGATCCATGTTCTTTGTCCGATCTGGTGCGGTCGCCTTGGAACGCCCACTGGAAGACGGAACACCGCTGACGCTGCATGTTGCCACCCCACGCACCGCCTTGGCTGAGGCCTCCCTCTTTGCCGCGACCTATCACTGCGATGCGGTTGCAAGATCGGCGGCCACGGTCGCCAGTTTGCCAAGAGCGGAGTTTCTCGCGGCGCTGCGACGTGCGCCGGACGCCGCACTGAGCCTTATCGAAACGCATGCGAAAGAGGTTCAGACGCAAAGGGCGCGGATCGAGATACTGCGTCTGCGCCGTGTGGCGGACAAGCTGGACGCATGGTTGGACCTCAATGGAAAACCGGAAAAAGGCGGCTGGATCGCGGTTGCTGATCAGATCGGGGTCTCGCCACCCGCGCTCTACCGGGAACTGGGGCGGCGCAGGGGTCTTGAAGGCCAATGAGGACGGCATACCGGTTCTAGTCGATCAATACTTGCGCTGGCACGGATCGTGATTGGCCAGTGACGCCAGCACATGGCAATCCTCCGACACGCCAGCGCCGTCACACCCTCTGGTGATGCGAAGCGGCTCCTTTTTAAATTCCGAGCCGCCTGATCTTGGTCCGAATATCCCTTAGCTGGGCCGCCGCGATCTTGGTTGCCGCGTGACCGCATCGGTCGGGTTGATCTTGCAGCTTGGTCAGTGACAAGATCGCTTCACTCAGGAAACCGAGGTCACGTGCGTGCCTGATGAAGTTCAACCGCTCCAGACCCGCCCGGTCGTATCGTCTCTGGTTGCCTTTGGTGCCCGCGTGTGCGGCCAGCAGGCCAACGGTCTCATCCTAACGGATGGTCGAAACTTTGGTCTTGGTGCGTCTGCAAAGCGCGCCAATCGGGAGCATGTAATTACTTCCTGACGCTGGTGACGCGAGTCACTATGTTGTTGGCAGCAACGAATCCAGAGGCTTGCGATGTTTCGTGTTTTACCGCTACGACCGATGACACGCTGTTGTCGGGCCGTTTACTTTCGCTGAGGGGCTGTCGATGCCGCATGATCATGCCCAAGTTGATCCACAGGCGGGCGACCGGCGAATGTTTGCGGCGATTGCCGTCAATCTGGGGCTGACGGTCGCGCAGATCGTCGGCGGGATACTTTCCGGCTCGCTCGCGTTGATTGCCGATGC
>CBDTVH010000453.1:0-2718 GCA_965363665.1 uncultured Yoonia sp.
ATTTCTGAAAAGCGGATGGAGCGGATTGCCGAAAACCTCGCCCGTGTTGGACTGAGGGCGGAATGTGTGGTCAGCGATGCCTTTGCGTTTGAACAAGGCGGTTTCGATGCTGTCCTCCTAGATGCCCCCTGCTCGGCCACGGGGACAATCCGGCGACATCCTGACCTGCCCTACGCCAAGGACGGCTCGGAATTTGGCGCGCTGATCGACCAGCAGGAAGCGATGATTGATCATGCGCTGACCCTGCTGAAACCCGGTGGGCGGCTGGTGTTCTGCACATGCTCGCTCTTGCCCGACGAAGGCGAGGTGCAGGCGGAAGAGGCACTGGCACGGCATCCTGATCTGACAACCGACGCCGACGCCTTGCAGATTGATGGCATTGACCCCGACTGGATCACGCCCGAAGGCGGGTTGCGCCTGCGCCCGGATTATTGGGCGGACGTCGGCGGAATGGACGGGTTCTATATGGCGGTGCTGCGAAAGCCTGCGTGACTTGGCGTCAGGCTTTTCCTATGGTTTGCACAAAACCGTATCGCAGGCGTGCAAAGCGAGGCTACAGGCATTGGCCAAGGCAATCACATGGCAGGAAAAGCGCACGCGCTTTATGCACCGGGTGCACGCACGCCGCGCTGCGCGTGCCGCTCTCGCGACAGCCTTTGTGTCCCAACCCGAACCACGCACGATCGGTGTGGTGGAACGCGGGCAACAATTGATTGCAGGCAAATTCCTGTTTTCGGGGCTGTTCGTCGAAGGCCGCAGCTATACCATCTGGGAGATTGCAGCCGCCTACCCCGAGGTCGCGGACGAAATCCAAGGCTGTGCGTGGCTGGATGATCTGGCCGCCGTGGGCGATGACCGCGCGCGTGCGTTGGCGCAAAAATGGGTGTTTGGCTGGATCGACACCTACGGCAATGGCCGCAGCGATGGCTGGACCCCCGGCATCACAGGCCGACGCGTGATGCGGTGGATCAACCACGGGCCATTCCTGTTGCGGGGGCATGACACATACACATCCGCGCGGTTCTTTCAGAGCCTTGCGCGGCAGACGCTGTTCCTGTCACGCCGCTGGGACACCACGCAAGGTTTGCGGCGGTTCGAGGCGCTGGCGGGGTTGATCCACGCCAGCCTTTCGCTGAAAAGTATGGGGCATCATGCGGACGCGGCGATTGCAGCTTTGGCACATGACTGCGCCGCACACATCGGCCCTGACGGGTCCATCGCGACACGCAAGCCGCAGGACCTGCTGGACACGCTGAGCCTGCTGAACTGGACGTCGCAGACGCTGCGCGATGCTGGTCGCAGCGTGCCGCCCGATATGTCAGACGCCATTGCCCGCATCGTACCGACCTTGCGCGCCTTGCGTCATGCCGACGGCAGTCTGGCACGTTTTCACGGTGGCGGTGAAGGCATCGACGGGCGGCTGGACGCCGCACTTTTTACCTCTGGCATCAAAACGCGACCGGCCCTAAAGGCCCACATGGGCTATGCCCGGCTTTCTTCTGCACGCACCACGCTGATCGTCGACGCAGCCGCCCCACCGGAAGGGCACGCATCGGTCGAGGCACATGCCAGCACGCTTGGGTTTGAACTGACCTCTGGCCGCAGGCCGATCATTGTCAACTGCGGTTCCGGCGCACGCTTTGGGGATGAGTGGCGGCGCGCAAGCCGGGCGACACCCAGCCATTCGACGATGATGATCGAAGGCGTATCGTCATCGCATCTGGGTCCCAAGGGACGGTTGGCAAACGGGGATGAGCTTTTGACCGAACTGCCGACCCACGTGCACTGCGCCTATGCTGAGGTGTCTGACGGTCGCAAACTTGAGCTTTCTCATAATGGATATCAGGCCTCTCACGGGCTGACCCATGCACGGATACTGCAACTTTCGGCGGACGGTCGCACGCTGGAGGGCAAGGATATGTTGACCACCCTTGGCCCCGACGACGAAGTGGCCTTTGACACTGCACAAACACCCGGCGGATTGCCCTACATCATCCGCTTTCATTTGCACCCTGATGTGGTGCCAGCCATTGATGTCGAACGCACGACCGTCTCGCTGACCCTCAAATCAGGCGAGATCTGGCAGCTTCACCACGATGGAAAGGCAACTCTGAGCCTTGCACCTTCCGTTTATCTGCAAAATCGGCAATTAAAGCCGATTGCTGCACAACAGGTGGTTTTATCCGGGACCACAATGGCCTATGCGACCCGTGTCCGCTGGTCACTGGCCAAAACGCAGGACACGCCCGTTGCGGTGCGTGATTTTGCGATGGCCGACCCTTTGGACGCGACTGACTAGCCGATCAAAAGGACCGACATGACCGATCTTGCCCCGCTGCGCCGCGCCCTGCTTTCCGTATCTGACAAAACCGGGTTGATTGACCTTGGCCGCGCACTTGCCGCGCGGGGGGTTGAACTGCTGTCCACCGGCGGATCGGCGAAGGCACTGCGGGATGCGGGCCTTGAGGTGCGTGATGTGGCCGATGTCACCGGCTTTCCCGAGATGATGGACGGACGCGTCAAGACCTTGCATCCCGTCGTGCATGGCGGCCTGCTGGCGCGCCGTGATCTGGAAAGCCACCGCGACGCGATGGTGGAACACAACATTGGGCCGATCGACCTGCTGGTCGTGAACCTTTATCCCTTTGAGGAAACCGTCGCCAAAGGCGCTGATTTCGACACATGCATTGAAAATATCGATATCGGCGGCCCTGCAAT
>CBDTVH010000454.1:0-2718 GCA_965363665.1 uncultured Yoonia sp.
ATGTGCTTTGCGGCAACGTCGCGATGGAATCCATGGGGCTGAAAATGTTCGGCTTCGGCGGCGGACGCGCCGACACATGGGAACCGGAAGAAGACGTCTACTGGGGCCGCGAAGATGAGTGGCTGGCGACCAGCGATCACGAACTGGCACGCTATTCCAATGACCGCGAGCTTGAAGACCCGCTTGCCGCCGTGCAGATGGGCCTGATCTACGTCAACCCCGAAGGCCCGGACGGCAACCCCGACCCGCTCGACTCGGCCCGCGATATCCGCGAAACCTTCGCGCGTATGGCGATGAACGACTACGAAACCGTGGCACTCACCGCCGGTGGGCACACCTTCGGCAAGACACATGGCGCAGGCCCGGTCGATCAGATCGGCCCTGAACCGGAAGGCGCGCCGCTGGAAGCCATGGGCTTTGGCTGGTTGTCGACATGGAAGTCCGGCAAGGGCCGTGATGCGATCACATCCGGTCTTGAAGGCGCCTGGACGGCGAACCCGACAAAGTGGGACATGGGCTATTTCGATGTGCTGTTCAAATACGACTGGGAACTGACCAAGAGCCCGGCTGGCGCGCACCAATGGAAGCCTATTGGCCTTGAAGAAGAGGACATGGCCCCCGATCCCGAGGATCCGTCCAAGAAAGTGCCGATCATGATGTCCACCGCGGACATGGCCATGAAGATGGACCCGGAGTATGCCAAAATCTCGAAGCGTTTCCATGAAAACCCTGAAGAGTTCGCCGATGCCTATGCGCGTGCATGGTTCAAACTGACCCACCGCGACATGGGGCCGAAAGTGCGCTATCTGGGTGACGAAGTGCCCGCCGAAGATCTGATCTGGCAGGATCCGATCCCGGCCGTCGACCACGACCTGATCGACGACGCGGATATTGCAACCCTGAAAGAGAAAATCCTCGCGTCCGGCCTCTCGATCTCCGAGATGGTATCGACCGCCTGGGCCTCTGCCTCGACCTTCCGCGGCTCTGACAAACGCGGAGGTGCCAATGGTGCCCGTATCCGTCTGGCGCCGCAAAAGGACTGGGCCGTGAACAAGCCTGCGCAACTGGCCTCTGTGCTGGATACGCTGACCGGTGTGCAGACATCGTTCAACGATGCACAATCCGGCAACAAGAAGGTGTCGCTGGCCGACATCATCGTGCTGGCTGGCTGTGCCGGGGTTGAGCAGGCAGCCAAGAACGCCGGGCACGACATCACTGTCCCGTTCACACCGGGCCGTATGGACGCGACAAAAGAGCAGGCGGATGCCGAAAGCTTGGAACCGCTTGAGCCTCAGGTCGATGGGTTCCGCAACTTTGCCAAAGCAGAGTATTCGGTCCCTGCCGAAACCATGCTTGTCGACCGCGCACAATTGCTGACACTGTCTGCGCCGGAAATGACGGTGCTGGTTGGTGGGCTGCGGATGCTGAGCACAAATGCGGACGACAGCAAGCACGGTGTGTTCACGGACAAGACAGACACGCTGTCCAATGACTTCTTCAAGACCCTCGTCGATATGGGGATCGAATGGAAACCAGCGTCCGAAGACGGCACCTATGAAGGCCGCGACCGGTCAACCGGTGAGGTCAAGTGGACAGGCACACGCGTCGATCTGGTCTTCGGCTCAAACTCGCAATTGCGCGCACTGTCCGAGGTTTACGCACAAGACGATGCCAGCGAAAAGTTCGCGAAAGACTTCGTCGCGGCATGGGCCAAGGTCATGGACCTTGATCGCTTTGAAGTGAAGTAAGCGGTCTACCGACTGACAAAAAAGGGGCGCGTCCAATCCGGTACGCGCCCCTTTTTCTTATTCTGCCGGAGCGACGGCCAGCCCCGGCTCAAACCTTTTGGCCCGGCGTTCACCCAGCATCAGCATCGCGGGCGTGACCAGCAGGGTCAGGACCGTGGCAAAGACCAGCCCCCCTGCAATCGCGCTGGACAGTTCCGTCCACCATTGCGTCGACGGCGCGCCATAAACGATCTCACGGGTGAAAAAGTTGATGTTCAGCCCGATCACCATCGGCATCAGGCCCAGCGCGGTCGTCACCGACGTCAGCACAACAGGACGCAAACGCTGCGCACCCGTGCGCAAGGCCGCCTCCAGCGAAGACTGGCCCTGTGCCTTGAGTTGATTGAACGTATCAATCAGAACGATGTTGTTGTTCACGACGATCCCTGCAAGCGCAATCACACCGATCCCGCCCATGACAACACCGAACGGACGACCAGTCACCATCAAGCCGATCAGCACGCCCGCGATCGAGAAGACAATCGCCGACATCACGATGAAGGCCTGCCAGAAGCTGTTGAACTGCGTCAGCAGGATCACGAACATCAGGCCGATGGCGGACACAAACGCACCGATCAGAAAGGTCATCGATTCCGCTTGTTCTTCGGCTTCACCACCAAATTCAACACGAACGTTGCCGGGCAGATCAAGGCGATCAATGGCGGCTTGCAGGGCCACGGTTTGATCATTGGCCAACACATCAGCGGCAACATCCGCCGAAATGGAAATGACACGTTCCTGATCAATCCGGGTGATCACACCACTGCGCGGTGCGGGATTGAACGACACAAAGTTCGAAATCGGCACAAGGCCCGCATCGGTCGGTACGCGCAATGCCTCAAGCTCGGCCAGCGTACGGTCACCAGCAGGGAAGCGGACTACGATATCGACCTCGCCATCGCCGTCCTCGGGGCGATAGTCGGCAACGGTG
>CBDTVH010000455.1:0-2715 GCA_965363665.1 uncultured Yoonia sp.
TTGCGCGGCATGATCATCCTGCGCGGTGATTTGAACGATAAGAAGCTGCGCAAGGTCTCTGCTGATCTGACCGGCGTCAAATTCCCCGATCAAGGGCAGGCCAACAGCGATGGCGACAAGGGATTGTGCTGGATGTCACCGGACGAATTGCTGGTGCTGGTCCCCTATGCAGAGGCCGCGGCGGCAGTCGCACAGATCGACAAGGCGCTGGCAGGCACGCATTATCTGGCCGAAAACGTATCAGACGCGCGGGCGGTGCTTTTTGTTGAAGGCACCTTCGCGCGCGAGGTGATTGCGAAACTGGCACCTGCCGACCTGCACCCCGACAGTTTCAAGCCGGGCGATTTTCGCCGGACGCGATTGGGGCAGGTGGCGGCCGCATTCTGGATGCGGGACGAGGATACGTTTGAGGTGATCTGCTTTCGGTCCGTCGCAGGGTATGCATTTGATTTGCTGGCGGCCTCTGCAAAGGCGGGGGCGGTGGGGCATTTTTGAGCCAACCATTGTCGTGTCGTGCCGCGTGACCAAGTTGGTAAATGCCCTCTCGCTCATGCCGCGTTATTTTCTTGGTAAGACTTTATCCAGCACCCACTCAAACCCATAGGCAACGCCAAAACACACCAACACAGGCAGTAGGATATCGGGAAAAGAGAATTTGAACGCAAACGGACCCACGATCATCATCAAGATGGTCGCGGTCGATATGAAAGCAAGAACCACGAATTTTCGGAGCATTTGTTACTCAACTAGTGGGCACAATGGATTAATTGGCTTTCCATTATCACAAGCACAGCGATCCGGGATATAGCCACCAACTCATCTGGGCTAACTCGAAAAGCCCTCCGCCCCTTGACCTTCGCTATGCATGTGACATCTATCACTATATCCCTGTCCTCAAATTAGAAAGACAAGAGAAATGGCTTTTTCACTTCCCGACCTTCCTTATGCACACGATGCGCTTGCGTCCAAAGGCATGTCCGCTGAAACCCTCGAATACCACCACGACCTGCACCACAACGCCTATGTCACCAACGGCAACAAGGCGATTGAGGGCACCGAGTGGGAGGGCAAGTCCCTTGAAGAGATCATCGTGGGCACCTACGACAAATCTGCCGTTGCCCAGAACGGTATCTTCAACAACATCAGCCAGCTTTGGAACCACAACCAGTTTTGGGAAATGATGGGGCCGGGCGATACCGCCATGCCGGGCGAGCTTGAAAAGGCGCTGACCGAAAGCTTTGGTTCGGTCGATGAGTTCAAATCCCAGTTCAGTGCGGCGGGTGCCGGTCAGTTTGGTTCCGGTTGGTGCTGGTTGGTCAAGAATGATGACGGTTCATTGGCGGTCACCAAGACCGAAAATGGTGTGAACCCATTGTGCTTTGGCCAGACAGCATTGCTGGGCTGCGATGTGTGGGAACATTCCTACTACATTGATTTCCGCAACAAGCGTCCGGCCTATCTGACCAACTTCCTTGATAATCTTGTGAATTGGGAAAACGTCGCGTCGCGCATGTAATCCCCTTTGGTCAAAGTCGTATAAAGGCCCGTCGCACCCCGCGGCGGGCTTTTTTGTTGGAACGGAATACGGGTTGCAGTCGTTTTGTCATCATAACCAAACCAAATGGAGTGTTCAGATGGCGGACCGCGAAAAATCCAGCGATGGCGAAAAAGAGGCCAAGAAGGTTGCGGACAGCAACGATACAAACCGCGGCGTGCCCGGTGCGCATGGCAACAAGGACAAGTCCCCACAAGGTGCCACCGGCGTAAGCGGCGTTCGCAGTGATCACGATGAAATCGAACCAAGCGAAGATGTTGGCAATGACAAGACTTAAACAAAACACCTGGGTCCTGGTCGCTGACAGCGAAAAGGCGCTTATTTTGGAGAATGTCACGGATCATGCCGATCCTTATTTCAAGGTTGTACGCAAGAAAGAACAGGACAACCCGTCCGATCTTGAGCAATCCGCCAACCGTCCCGGCCGGATGAACGACAACGGCCCCGGGCAACGTTCGGCGTTGGATGATACCGATTGGCATGAGTTGGCAAAAGATCGGTTTGCTGCCGACCTTGCAGATTTGCTTTACGGCCATGCGCACAAGGGCAATTTTGAAAACATCGTTCTGGTGGCGGCCCCGGGCGTTCTGGGCGAATTGCGCAACCAGATGCACCAGGAAGTCAGCGACAAGGTTATTGCCGAAATCCCCAAGACACTGACCAATCACCCGCTCAACGAGATCGAGGATATCGTCAAGGCAGAACTGGCCTGACGATTGCCAAGTGGACAATCCAGGCGGCCCGTGGGACATCTTCCTGCGGGCCCTTTGCTTGGGAGAAGACGATGATCGGACCAAACCTTGATGAGATCATTGCGGCCAAAGCTGATATCAGGACGGACCTTATCGAAACCCCGATTCTACCGCTGACGTCGGCCCGTTGGGACAGTATTTTGCCAAACTGCGACGGCGTAACAGTCAAGCTTGAGCTGTTTCAGCAGGCGGGTTCTTTCAAGGCGCGTGGCGCGTTGCTGGGCATCCAGCACTTGACGGCGACGCAGCGCGCGGCGGGCGTTGTGGCTGCCAGTGGCGGCAATCATGCGCTTGCCGTGTCCTGGGCTGCAAAGGCCGCTGGCGTCGATGCGTTGATCACGATGCCCAAGGCGACCGATCGCCTGCGGATTGCGGGCTGCGAAGCGCTGGGGGCGACAGTGACCTTGC
>CBDTVH010000456.1:0-2712 GCA_965363665.1 uncultured Yoonia sp.
TTCAACCACGACGCCGGTGTATTCATCATCCACGTCGATGGTGACTTCTTCGACCGGTTCGTGCCGTTCTCCATCCACTTCGGTGAAAATCACCTGCGGACGCGAGATGGACAGCTCAAACCCTTCGCGGCGCATGTTTTCGATCAGAACACCCATTTGGAGTTCGCCACGGCCCGAGACCTCAAACGCATCACCGCCGGGTGTGTCGGCGATCTTGATTGCGACGTTCACTTCAGCCTCGCGCATCAGGCGGTCACGGATGACGCGCGATTGCACCTTTTTGCCGTCCTTGCCGGCGAGCGGGCTGTCGTTGATGCCGAATGTGACGGTGATGGTAGGCGGGTCGATCGGCTGGGCCGGGATCGCATCATCAACGGAGAGATCGCAGATCGTATCGGCGACGGTCGCCTTGGTCATCCCGGCAAGGGTGACGATATCGCCCGCCTCTGCCGCGTCGATAGCGGTTTGGGACAGGCCACGGAATGCCAGCACTTTGGACACGCGGAATTGCTCGATTTTCGTACCATCGCGGGACAGTGCCTTGACGGTTTCGCCAGCTTTCAACGTGCCCGATTCAACGCGGCCTGTCAGGATGCGACCAATGAACGGGTCAGCGGACAGGGTCGTTGCCAGCATGCGGAACGGTTCATCCTTGTGCGCGATTTGCGCGGGGGCAGGGACATGCTCAACGATAAGGTCAAACAGTGCGTCCAGATTTTTGCGTGGACCGTCAAGTTCCGCATCGCACCAACCGGCGCGACCGGATGCGAACATCGTCGGGAAATCAAGTTGCTCATCCGACGCCTCAAGCGCGGCAAAAAGGTCAAACACGTCATCAACGGCGCGGTCCGGCTCACCATCAGGTTTGTCGACCTTGTTCACCACAACGATGGGACGCAGGCCAAGGGCAAGCGCTTTGGAGGTCACGAATTTGGTCTGTGGCATCGGGCCTTCGGCGGCGTCCACAAGCAGGACAACACCATCAACCATCGACAGGATCCGTTCCACCTCGCCACCGAAATCGGCGTGGCCGGGGGTGTCGACGATATTGATACGGGTGCCTTTCCATTCAACAGAGGTACATTTCGCCAGAATGGTGATACCGCGCTCGCGTTCGATATCGTTGCTGTCCATGGCACGTTCCTGGGTCGCCTCATTTTCCCGGTAGATACCGGATTGCTTGAGGAGTTCGTCGACAAGTGTCGTTTTGCCGTGGTCAACGTGCGCGATGATCGCGATATTGCGGATATCCATCAGATCAGCCTTTAAGGGTAAGTTGGCGCGCGGATACCGCGGCAGCGCTGCGATGGCTAGCCCTAATGTGATCTGTTGGCAGTGATTACCTGTGCATACGCCGTAGCGTTACGCAAAAACCTCGGCCGGGTTGTGTTCGGCTTGTGCAAGGTTTCGGACGATACGTGCAAAGAAGTAGGCGGGGACCAGCCACAGAAAGCCCGAAATGATGAACAACATGTTATAGTCCATGTAATCAGTAAGTTCACTCGGCTCGGGCATACGGCCCAAAAAGCGGTCGAAAATGGTCATGCCGATCCAGCTAAACCACCAGATGCTCAGCCAGGACGGCAGGGGTTCAGAGGGCATAAGCCGAGTCCAGGTTTGCTTCATTGCGGTATAGGGCATCCAGAGGTTTGCAATCGGCACGGCATACCAACCAACCGCCCATCCCGGCCTGATGGCCTTGGGATCGTCGTTGATTGCGGCGGCGTTCCTGCTGGCCAGATAGAGAAAGCGGGCGTTCACACCAAGTGCGACGACCAGTACCGCAAGAAATGCGATTGATGCGGTGACGACCACATCATCACTTTGCTCAAGCGCTTCTATGCCTGCGGTCCCGTCCAGAAACTGGTCGATGACGACGTTCTGGTACAAGATGACCAGCGATAGGGCGACTTGCGCCCCGGCATAAGACCACGTGGCCCAAATGGCGCGCCGTCCCGGTTTTGTCAGATCTGTGAAAACGTAATTTGTCAAAATATATTCCTGAATGCTGCCAGCAAGCTTTGCACTTTAACAAACAGTGAAATGCGGCAAGCTTGAGGCAGACCGCCGGTCAACTTTTGACAATTCCGGCTACAGCGCCTTATTCAAGTTCTCGTCGATCTTTTCAAGAAAGCCCATGGTCGTCAGCCAGCCTTGGTCGGGGCCGACCAGCAAGGCGAGGTCTTTGGTCATGAAGCCGCTTTCGACGGTATCCACGACGACCTTTTCCAGTGTTTCGGCAAATTTCATCAGCTCTGCGTTTTCATCCAGCTTCGCCCGGTGCTTCAGCCCGCCTGTCCATGCAAAGATGGACGCGATCGAGTTGGTCGAGGTCGCTTGCCCCGCCTGATGCTGGCGGTAGTGGCGGGTCACTGTGCCGTGGGCGGCCTCCGCCTCGACGATCTTGCCGTCCGGCGTCATCAATTGGCTGGTCATCAGACCCAGAGAGCCAAAGCCCTGCGCCACCGTGTCGGACTGCACGTCGCCGTCGTAGTTCTTGCAGGCCCAGACGAATTTGCCCGACCATTTCATCGCCGATGCGACCATGTCGTCGATCAGGCGGTGTTGGTATTCGATGCCTGCTTTGTCGAACTGCTCTTTGAATTCCTCTTCGAACACTTTTTGAAACAGGTCCTTGAACCGCCCGTCATAGGCTTTGAGGATGGTG
Organism: uncultured Yoonia sp.; assembly: GCA_965363665.1. Lineage (GTDB taxonomy): Bacteria > Pseudomonadota > Alphaproteobacteria > Rhodobacterales > Rhodobacteraceae > Yoonia. The sequence continues at coordinate 2,669 of CBDTVH010000456.1, forward strand.
TTCTTGGTTGACAGATAGACCGGCCAGCCAAGGTTCAGACCATA
>CBDTVH010000457.1:0-2695 GCA_965363665.1 uncultured Yoonia sp.
TCTTCGATCGCATCAGCCAAGCCGCCTGCGAAAGCAGATGAACCGGCAATCGCAAGTGCGCCGAGTGCAACGTAAAATTTCTTCATTGGTATTCTCCCAATCAGTTATTGATATTATTTCAGGCAACCGCATTGGTACGGCGCCCACACGTTAATTGACAATAGCACGTTGCGCCCGCAGTCAATGGGATTTGCCGAAATACGGCAGAAAATAGGCAATTTTGTGTCGAAATGACAACGAAATAGCACATAATGTTACCAGCTTGTCATCAATTGCGATATCAACTGCGGGGCGCGTGTTCAACTTGCCACCAAGCAGGATCAGGGGCGCGAACCCCGGGGGAGGGGCACCGCGCGGCTGTCAGACCGTCATCGCGCCGCAGCCAATTTCAAGCATTTGAAGCGGCGCGTCGCGTATCGGGATTGCAGCGTACCCTCGGGTTTGATTCGCGTTTTCGTGGTACCAATGTCGGTTTTCCATTGTGACAATCGTGCAACGCGCTCATTTCCGAACGATTGTGTTTCGTGTGTGCCGCGCAAAAACGGGCGGCGCGGCGCCAACGAATTGAAGCGATGCCTCAATGATCACGGCTAAGTTTACGCTGTGTAACGCTTTCTGTTTGGTCCCTAGCGAGGGGTCAGTTGTGGATAAGACTGTGCGTGAATCACCCGCCCGCCCGGCGGCCCATGTCGATCCAAACACGTCAACAGAATTAATCCATATTTTGTGTTAAAAATCCGTTGACCCACGATAGGTAGATGCGTCACCTTGTGCAAACCGACTAGCACGACACAAGATGTGGTGGCGGTAGCGGGACAGTTCAGTAGGCGAGTACGTTAATTTGAGTGCTCATTCACATATCATCTGGTCTTTGATCAGGCGGTATGAGTGACGCCTCAAGATGGCAGTCCTTTACAGGTTCAGGCCGTGCAAACGGTAGTGTTGAGAATTTAGCCGCAACGACGGCGCATGAAAAATGGGGCAGACCAATGAAGATTGAACGCAGTTTCACAAAAGCCAAGACCGGCGCATACGGCGAGTTGGATTTCAAGACGACCACGTCAGAGATCCGCAACCCCGATGGTACGATTGTCTTCAAGCTTGATGATTGTGAAATCCCGGCAGGGTGGAGCCAGGTTGCCTCGGATGTCATCGCGCAGAAATACTTTCGCAAGGCCGGTGTGCCGTCCGAAGTGAAGCGCGTGAAGGAAAAGGGTGTCCCTGAGTTCCTGTGGCGTTCAGAGCCCGCCAAAGGTGCGACTTTCGGTGGTGAAACCTCAGCCAAGCAAGTGTTCGATCGGTTGGCCGGTGCGTGGACATATTGGGGCTGGAAGGGTGGCTATTTCACGTCCGAGGAGGACGCACGCGCCTATTTCGACGAGATGCGCTATATGCTGGCAACCCAGCGCGCCGCCCCAAACAGCCCGCAGTGGTTCAACACCGGTCTGCATTGGGCCTACGGCATCGACGGTCCGGCGCAGGGTCACTATTATGTCGACTATCAGTCGGGCGAGCTGACAAAATCGACCTCCAGCTATGAACACCCGCAGCCGCACGCCTGTTTCATCCAGTCCGTCGCTGACGATCTGGTCAACGACGGTGGCATCATGGACCTTTGGGTGCGCGAGGCGCGTCTGTTCAAGTATGGTTCCGGCACCGGCACAAACTTTTCCTCTTTGCGTGGCGAAGGCGAGGCACTGTCCGGTGGCGGCAAATCATCCGGCTTGATGGGTTTCCTCAAGATCGGTGATCGTGCGGCTGGTGCGATCAAATCCGGCGGCACGACACGCCGCGCGGCCAAGATGGTGATCGTCGATGCCGATCACCCCGACATTCAGGAATTCATCAACTGGAAGGTCATCGAAGAGCAGAAAGTGGCGTCCATCGTTGCGGGCTCCAAGATGCATGCTCGCTACCTCAACGCGATCTTTGCGGCGATCAAGTCATGGGACGGGCAGGAAGTGTCTGCCTACGATCCCAAGACGAATGAGACACTGGCTGCCGCCGTCAAGGATGCCAAAAGGTCCGCTATTCCAGAGACTTACATCAAGCGTGTTCTGGATTACGCCAAGCAGGGCTACACCAGCATCGAATTCCCGACATACGACACCGACTGGGATTCGGAGGCCTATTCCTCGGTCTCCGGCCAGAACTCCAACAACTCGATCCGCGTGACCGATGCCTTCCTGAAGGCCGTCGAAGATGATGCGGACTGGAAACTGATCAACCGCAAGAATGGTGAGGTTGCCAAGATCATCAAGGCGCGCGAGCTGTGGGAACAAGTCGGCCACGCCGCATGGGCCTGTGCCGATCCGGGCATCCAATACCACGACACCGTCAACGCATGGCACACATGCCCCGAAGACGGCGCAATCCGCGGCTCAAACCCCTGTTCGGAATACATGTTCCTTGACGATACAGCCTGTAATCTGGCGTCGATGAACCTGCTGACCTTCTACAAGGACGGACAGTTCCAAGCCGAAGATTACATGCACGCCACGCGCCTGTGGACCGTGACATTGGAAATCTCGGTCATGATGGCGCAGTTCCCGTCCAAGGAAATCGCGCAGCGGTCCTATGACTTCCGCACCTTGGGTCTGGGCTATGCCAATATCGGCGGCCTGCTGATGAACATGGGGCTGGGTTACGATAGCGACGAAGGTCGCGCGATCTGTGCCGCACTGACCGCGATCCT
>CBDTVH010000458.1:0-2695 GCA_965363665.1 uncultured Yoonia sp.
TTTCCTGCGCGCACCTTGTCATAAAGAGCCTTCGCCGCGTTTTCTGACAGAACCGCCGTCCGCGCATCCGGGTGGCCATGATCCGTCGCAGTCGCGCCAAGCGCCTTGAAGGCGGCGCGGCGGATGCGGTGGGCCTCCAGATAGCCTTGCCAGCTTCCCGTGTCGCATCCGGTCACATCAGCAAAACGGTCCAGGTTGGACCGAAATGATGCCTGATCTGGGTCGATCACGCTGTCGGGCCGGTAGGTCGGCACGACACGCCCGGACCAACCCGACGCCGCAATCTGGCGGTGATGGTCCAGTGTATCCAGCGGTGAATCCGTGGTCGCGATCACCTCGATGCCGAAGCGGTCATATAGAGCACGCGGGCGAAAGGCGGGATCTGACAAGGCATCCGAGATCTGATCGTAGATATGATCGCAGGTGTCGACGTTCAGTTCATCACGAATGTCGAAAACCTCTGATAGTGAATAATCCAACCACATCCGCGTCGGCGTGCCGCGAAACAGATGATAATGCTTCGCAAAGCGGTGCCATATTACGCGGCCGTCTTGCTCCACCTCGGTTCCGTCGCGCCGAGCGATGCCAAGCTCCTCTAGCTTCACGCCTTGCGAAAACAGCATGCGAAACACGTAATGATCCGGTGTGACGAACAGGGCCGCGGGATCGGGAAAGGGGGCGTTTGTCGCAAACCAGGCCGGGTCGGTATGGCCATGCGGACTGAGGATCGGCAGCCTCGCGATGTTTCCATAGAGGTCCCGCGCCACGTGGCGGACCGTCTTTTCGGCCGGAAACAAGCGATCGGGATCGAGTGACGGCAATGTAGTCCCCACGGCGGAAATGAGTTCTGCGAACCAGAAATGCAGATCGCTTTGACAAAATGATATTCTAGTATACTAGTTGTGTCAAACAACTTTGCAAGGCCCTTGCTGATGGTGACAAGACCGACCCAACCTGCACCTGCAGCCTCTATTGCTGACCGCGTTTTCGCGCGTTTGCAAACGGACATCCTGAGCTTGTCGCTTTCGCCTGGCAGCAAAATCTCCGAGGCGGACGTGGCAAAAGATTTTGGCATATCGCGCCAGCCGGTACGCGACGCCTTCCATCGTTTGTCAAAGCTTGGCTTTCTGGACATCCGACCGCAGCGCGCCACCACCGTTTCGCTGATTTCTCCGCAAGCTATATTGGAAGCGCGTTTTTTTCGTACGGCGGTCGAAGTGGAAATGGTGCGGCGTGCAACGTCCATCCTGACAGATGCTGGCGAGAATGAATTGTCAAAGATTCTTGATGCGCAGCGAGATGTGGTCGCCCGGGGCGATACAGATGCCTTCAAGCTGCTGGACGACGACTTTCACCAAGAAATTTGTAGGCTTTGTGGACTCGGGGCCGTGTGGGACCGCATCGCGGAAAACAAGGCCCATACTGACAGGCTGCGTTTGCTGTCGATCAGGGACAGCTCGGCACAGGCGCTGGAAGATCACGAAGCGATTATGCGCGCGATGATCGAACGGGATGCAGAGCAGGCAGCCACGTTGATGCGGATCCATCTTGACCGTATTCGTGGTGTGCTTGAGGATTTGCAGCGACATCATTTGCACTGGTTTGTGCTGGATAGCCCGGAGAACACGACATGAGGATTATCTGTGTCGGTGAAGCCATGATCGAGTTCGCGCCGACGGGGTCCTTGGGCACCTATGCGCGGTCTTTCGCGGGTGATACCTTTAACACGGCATGGTATCTCAAGGCGTTGCGTCCTGATTGGTCGGTCGAGTATCTGACCGCGGTGGGAACAGATTCCCTTTCGGACGAATTTCTCTCTTTCGCTACCGAAGCCGGGATCGGGACCGATTTCATACAAAGGCATCCGTATCGGAAAATGGCGGCTTATATGATCCAGCTGAAAGAGGCGGAACGGTCGTTTCATTACTGGCGTGAGACTTCCGCCGCACGGACCCTCGCGGATGACAGAACCGCATTGGATGCGGCATTTGCAGGCGCCGATCTGGTCTTTGTCAGTGGTATCACATCGGCAATCATCGGGCCGGACGGGCGGCGCATTCTGAACGACGCATTAGGACGGGCGCGCGGGGCAGGAGTAAAGACCGCGTTCGATCCCAACCTGCGCCCGGCCCTGTGGCCCGATCCCGCGACCATGACACGGGAAACGACGCAGGCCGCCCGCTTTGCCGATTACGTCTTTCCTTCCTTCGACGAAGAGGCTCACCACTTCGGGGATCTGACGCCACGGATGACGATGGAAAGGTATCGGGCGGCAGGTGCGTCCTGCGTCGTCGTCAAGAACGGGGACGGGGGCGTGTTCTGGCGCATCGGTGCGGAGGAAGGACACTTCACGCCTCCCGCAATCGACCATGTCAGGGACACCACCGCCGCCGGTGACAGCTTCAACGCCGGGTTCCTTGCAGGCAGTCTTGCCGGCCTCAACGCAGAAGCCAGCCTTACGATCGCCAGTCACATCGCCGGGCAGGTCATCCAAAAAACCGGCGCTCTCGTCTCGATTGATCGGACCCTTGCCTGACGACAGGTGACGGTCAGGTGATATCCAGCAGTTGTGGTAGATCACAGAGGCATGTTGACGCTGATATTACCGAAAGGTCGCATGGACAGATATGTATGGGCACATTGGATAAGAACGAAAATGGGAGTGGCGATGTCCTATCCAGAATGCGAGGCCCTG
>CBDTVH010000459.1:0-2693 GCA_965363665.1 uncultured Yoonia sp.
ACGCCCAGATCCTTTTCGAGCGACGAAGCAGACGCGATGGTCACGCCGTTGACGTCGTCGATCAGCTGGACGCTGATGTTCTTGTTTGAGCGGTGCACCGAAAGACGGGCACGGCCCTGGTTGGCTGTGACGCCACGAAGCTTGTTCCGAACGCGCATGCGGCGCTTCAGAAACAGTTGTCTCTTGCTGTTTGCCATTTTTGCGTTCCTTACTTCTTCTTACCTTCTTTGCGGAAGATATATTCGCCTTTGTACTTGATCCCTTTGCCCTTGTAGGGCTCGGGCTTACGCCAAGCGCGAATATTCGCCGCAACCTGTCCAACCTGCTGCTCGTCGATACCCTCGACCAGAATTTCGGTTGGCTTTGCAGATGTCACGGTGACACCCTCAGGCACTTCAAATTTGACATCGTGGCTGTAACCCAACGACAGGTTCAGGACATTGCCCTGCATCTGTGCGCGGTAACCAACACCCGACAGCTCAAGCTCTTTCTTGAAGCCTTCGGATACGCCGGTCGCCAGGTTCGCAACCATCGTGCGGCTCATGCCCCACTGCTGGCGTGCGCGCTTGGATTTGCCGCGTGGTTCAACGGTGACAACGTTGCCATCAACAGTGATGGTGACATCATCAGTCGCTTTAAAGCTCCGGGTCCCTTTGGGGCCTTTCACTTCAACGGTCTGACCTGACACAGAGGCAGTAACGCCCGATGGCAGCTCAACCGGTTTTTTACCAATACGAGACATGATATCCCCTTAGAATACAGTGCAGAGCACTTCGCCGCCGATATTGGCGTTGCGTGCTTTTGCATCCGACATCACACCTTGCGAGGTGGAGACAATCGACACACCCAGGCCCTGACGGACGGATGGGAGGTCATTGGCGCTCAGGTAAACGCGACGGCCAGGCTTGGAAACCCGCTTCACTTCGCGAATGACAGGGTCACCCTCGTAATATTTCAACTCGATGCTGAAAGCAGGATGGCCATCTTTGCCGTCCTTCTTTTCGTAGCCGCGGATGTAGCCTTCGTCGGACAGCACATCCAGCACCCAACCGCGCAGTTTGGACGCAGGTGTTTCCACCGACGCCTTGCCGCGCATCTGGCCGTTGCGGATACGTGTGAGCATATCACCGATAGGATCATTCATAATATGTGCTCCTTACCAGCTTGACTTGACCATGCCGGGGATTTCGCCATTGGAACCAAGGTCCCGCAGCGCGATCCGGCTGATCTTGAGTTTACGGTAATAGGCGTGTGGACGCCCGGTCAGTTGGCAACGGTTGTGCAAACGGGTCGCAGAGGAGTTCCGTGGCAGTTTCGCCAGTTCAAGTGTTGCCTTGAACCGCTCTTCCACGGGAACCTCTTTGTCGTTGATGATTGCCTTCAAGGCGGCACGCTTTTCGGCATACTGCTTGACCAGCTTTTCACGCTTCACTTCGCGTGCGATCATGGATTTCTTAGCCATATCTAATTCTCCCTAACGCTTCAGCTGTTGAATGGCATGTTGAAGGCTTTCAACAATGCTTTGGCTTCAGCGTCGGTGTTCGCTGTTGTGCAGATCACGATGTCCATGCCCCAGTTCTCATCGATCTTGTCGAAGTTGATTTCCGGGAAGATCAGGTGCTCTTTGATACCCGTGGCATAGTTGCCGCGGCCGTCGAAGGATTTGCCGGATACGCCGCGGAAGTCGCGGATACGTGGCATAGCAACAGTGATCAGACGATCAAGGAATTCGTACATACGGTCGCCGCGCAAAGTGACCTTTGCACCAAGCGGCATGTCTTCACGGACGCGGAAACCGGCGATGGATTTCTTGGCGCGTGTCGTCATGGCCTTTTGGCCGGCGATGGTTGTCAGATCTTCCTGCGCGGTTTTTGCTTTCTTGCTGTCACGGACAGCTTCTGCACCGCAGCCGATGTTCAGAACGATCTTGTCCAAACGCGGGATCTGCATCTCGTTTTTGTAACCGAACTCTTCCTTCAGCGCACCACGGATGGTGGACTTGTAAAGGTCCTTGAGACGGGGGGTATAGTTTGCAGCATCAAGCATCAGATCACATCCCCTGTTGTCTTGGCGAAACGGACCTTGTTGTCGCCATCCATGCGGAAGCCGACGCGGGTTGCTTTGCCGTTGCTGTCAACGATTGCCAGGTTGGACAGCTGGATCGGCATCGCCTTTGGCGTGCGGCCACCCTGTGTTGCCTGGGATTGCTTTGTGTGACGTATCGCAATGTTGATACCGTCCACGATGGCTTTGCCGGACTTGGGGTCGATGCTGGTAATGGAACCAGTTTTCCCTTTGTCCTTGCCAGCCAGAACGACGACATTGTCACCTTTGCGGAGTTTCGCAGCCATAGTTACAGCACCTCCGGAGCAAGTGAGATGATTTTCATGAAGTTCTTTGCACGAAGCTCGCGAACAACCGGGCCAAAGATACGTGTACCGATCGGCTCGTTGTTGTTGTTGAGGATGACAGCAGCGTTGCTGTCAAAGCGGATGGCGGTGCCATCGTCGCGGCGAACTTCTTTGGCGGTGCGTACGACGACGGCCTTGCGGACGTCACCCTTCTTTACGCGACCACGTGGAATGGCTTCCTTCACCGAAACAACAATGATGTCTCCAACACTGGCGTAACGACGGTGGGAACCACCCAGAACCTTGATGCACTGAACACGGCGTGCGCCGCTGTTGTCAGCA
>CBDTVH010000460.1:0-2682 GCA_965363665.1 uncultured Yoonia sp.
CCGATATGATCCGCTCAGGCTCGATCCGCCGGGCGCTGGTGGTCAACCCCGAGATCTGTTCTGCGCATTTGGAATGGCGCGACCGCGACTGCCATTTCATCTTTGGTGATGTGGCCACAGCGACGTTGCTGGAACGTGATCAGGACCTGACCGCACCGCATTTCAAGGTCCTCTCCACCCGCTGCGCGACCCAGTTCAGCAACAATATCCGCAATAATAACGGCTATTTACGCCGCACCACCGACGCGATGGAGGACCGCCGCGACATGCAATTCATGCAAAACGGTCGCAAGGTTTTCAAAGAGGTGCTGCCGCTGGTCAGCAAGCATATCGCCGATCACATGGAAGAGGAGGACATCACCGCGTCCGACCTGCGCCGCCTCTGGCTGCATCAGGCGAACAAGACGATGAACGACTATATCGGCAAGAAAGTTTTGGGCCGTACACCCGAACCGGCAGAACAGCCGAATATCCTGCAGGATTATGCCAATACGTCATCTGCCGGATCAATCATCGCATTCTCCAAACACTCCGATGACATGGCACCGGGCGACAAAGGGTTGATCTGTTCGTTCGGAGCCGGGTACTCGGTCGGGTCCGTGATCGTTGAACGTGCTTGAATACAAGGGAATATCATGAAGATCATTACAGCCGCCGCACTTCTACTTACGCTTGCCGCCTGTGGCGTCCCGTTGGTGCCGCTGATCTGACCGGGTGTGTCGCAGCCATGTCAACTTTCATGTCCAAGCCGTCGTTGTGCGATTGAACCACATGCCGGTCTTGCCATTCAGACTGTGACAGCGCTAATCAGTCCTCATGGCAAAGCTTTACTTCAATTACTCGACCATGAACGCGGGCAAATCGACTGTGCTGTTGCAAGCGTCACACAACTACATTGAACGTGGGATGCAGACCTATCTGATGATCGCGCGGTTTGATGACCGGGCAGGCGTTGGCCGGATCGGCAGCCGGATTGGCATTGGCGCAGATGCCGATACATTCGGAGCGGACGATGATCTTTTTGAGATGATCGCCAATCGCCTGAACGCAGGGCCCTGCGCCTGCGTGTTTCTTGACGAAGCGCATTTCATGACGCCAGATCACGTCTGGCAGTTGGCCCGCGTGGTCGATGACCTCAACGTGCCGGTCATGACCTATGGCCTGCGGGTCGACTTCCGCGGCAGATTGTTTCCCGCATCCGCCTCACTGCTCGCCCTGGCAGATGAAATGCGTGAGGTGCGCACGATTTGTCACTGCGGCAAGAAGGCCACGATGGTTGTGCGCAAGGATGAAAATGGTCACGTGCTGGCCGATGGAGATCAGATCGTCGTGGGCGGCAATGAACGCTACGTCTCACTCTGCCGCCGCCATTGGCGCGAAGAGATGGGCGACCACGCAGACCCCAACAAACCCTAGGCTCCCATCTTCATCTTGGCCCAAAAACTCCCGCCGGAGGCTCCGGCGCGTCAGTAAAAGCTCTGTGGGTCGATGTCGATCGCCATGCGCAGATTGGTCGGCAACCGGAACTGCCCGGCCCATTTGGCCAGCGCCTGCTGAAGTGGTGCCGTCTTTTCCGCCTTGACCAACAACCGCACCCGATGCCGTCCGCGGACGCGCGCGATGGGGGCCGGGGCCGGGCCAAAGACCTGCGCTCCGATCTGGCGCAAGGGGCCATCCATCCGGGCCATTTCTGCTCCCAGATCAAAGACCTCCTGCACATTCGGGCTGCTCAGAATGATCCCCGCCATCCGCCCATAGGGTGGCACGCCGGCGGCTTTGCGTTCTTCAGCTTCGGCCTTCCAGAAGCTTTCCTCATCACCTGCAAGAATGGCACGAATGACCGCATGTTCCGGCTGATAGGTTTGCAACAGCGCCTCACCGGGGGTTTCAGCACGCCCGGCCCGTCCGGCCACTTGTCGCATCAGTTGAAAAGTGCGTTCGGCGGCGCGCAGGTCGGACCCTTGCAGTCCAAGATCGGCATCAATGACACCAACCAATGTCAGCAGGGGAAAGTTGTGCCCCTTTGCGACAAGTTGCGTGCCGATGATGATATCCGTACCACCCTGGGCGATCTCTTCGATATGGGCCTTCATCGCGCGGGCCGATCCATAAAGGTCAGATGACAGCACCGCGACCCGGGCCGCCGGGAACAGTTCCGCCACCTCTTCGCCCATACGCTCCACGCCGGGGCCGACGGCGCTTAGCCGATCTTCGGCCTCACAGCTTGGGCACTGTGTGGGCAGCGGCTTCGTCTCACCACACTGATGGCACATAAGCCGCTTGAGAAATCGGTGCTCGACCATCCGCGCATCACAATGATCGCAGCCGATCTGATGCCCACAGGCCCGGCACAGCGTGATCGGTGCATAGCCCCGCCGATTGAGAAAAATCAGCGATTGCTCGCTCTTCTCCAACCGCTCTTGGATGGCACCCCGTAGGGTGGGTGAAACCCACCGCCCCCCTGGCAAATCCTCGACCCGCATGTCAATCGCCGCCATCCTGGGCATCACCGCCGCCCCGAACCGCGACGTCAGTTCCAACCGCTGATACTTGCCCGCCTCGACATTCGCCCAGCTTTCCAAGCTAGGCGTGGCCGAGGCCAGCACCACCTGCGCGCCATTGATCGCCGCACGCAGGACAGCCATATCGCGGGCGTTATAGAGCACGCCATCCTCTTGCTTG
>CBDTVH010000461.1:0-2660 GCA_965363665.1 uncultured Yoonia sp.
GGCATTTGGGGCGCGCATCTTTGCAACTGCCGGATCAGATGAAAAATGCAGCGCCTGCGTCGATCTGGGTGCCGAGGCCGCGTTCAACTACCGTGACGCTGACTTTGTCGAGGAGATGCACGCAGTTGGCGGTGCAGACCTGATCCTTGATATGGTGGGCGGTCCCTATATCCAGCGCAACCTCAAGGCTTTGGCTGACGATGGCACCCTGGTGCAGATCGCGTTTTTGCAGGGACCGAAGGTGGAAATGAACCTCGTGCAATTGATGACCCGGCGTTTGACGATCACAGGGTCAACTTTGCGCCCACAGTCTGATCTGGCAAAGGCACGGATCGCTGATGAACTGCGGTTGCATGTCTGGCCGCTGATTGTTGCGGGCAAGGTCGCGCCGGTCATGGATCAGGAATTCGCACTGGAAGATGCCGCTGCCGCACATGCGCGCATGGAAAGCAGCGCGCATATCGGAAAGATTGTTTTGAAGGTGGACTAGGGGTGGTGTGCCGCCCCGGACTGCGTGGCGTTTCTCAGGTTCGTGCCTTCTCAAACTCTGCCCAAGCTTCTAGCAGCTTGTCCAAATCAAAATCAGGCTCTTTTGCCGGACCAAGGATAATCTGCTCGCCCGCCCACATCTTTTCAATCGCGGCTTTCAGATCGGGAATCACTTCGGGCGGAATGACCAGCCCGCCATGCCGGTCTGCATGGACCAGATCGCCTTGATTGACGGTCATTCCCATCACGTTCACCGGGGTTCCCAGTTCGCGCACATGCACAAAGGCGTGGCTTGGTCCGATGGACCCGGCCACCACCGGAAACCCTTCTGCCAGATCGCCCAAGTCACGCATCACGCCGTTGGTCAGCGCACCATTCAAGCCAAGGCCCTTATGCACATTCGTATGCACCTCGCCCCACCACGCGCTGACGCAGTGCGGATAATCGACATCTTCCAGCACAGCGATGGCTGGGCGTGGGCCGCCTGCCATGTTGCGGAAATAATCAAGGCGGCGGGCGCGGATCACGTCGGGCGCTTCTGTCGGGGCCTCGCGGCCTGCGATTTTGGCGGTGCGGGCGAAACCGACCATGGATTGACTAGGGGCTGAGCAGTGCATCGTGCCTTTGGTATAGGCATCGAAACCACGCTTGCCTTGGGCCACTTCGATGGCGTTGCAGACCGTGGGCGTATCGACGCGTTGCAACAGTGCAAGCAGGTCGGCGGGGATTACTGGTTCAGCCATTTTGCCAAAGCCTCATTCGTTGCGTCGGGTTGTTCTAGCGTGGGCAAGTGGCCCGCGTTCTTGATGATCTTCAATGTCGATCCGGGGATCAGGTCATGCATCAATTCGTGGCGATGGATCGGGCAAAGGGCGTCATCTTCGCCGCAAAGGAGCAGTGTGGGCACTTTGAGCGTGCGCAATGTTTCTTGCTGATCCGGGCGCGACTGCAAGGCGCGGGATTGGGCGATGAACACATCCGGCCCAAGCGTTTCGGCCATCGCCATGCAAAGATCAAGTATCTGACCCATGCGCGGGCCGTCGGTGAGATAGTTTGGTTTCATTTCATCGCGCATCACCGCGCGTAGCTGCCCATCGCGTACCTTTTGCATCTGCGGTTCGCGCTTTTCGGCAATAGTCGCCGCCTCAGCCTTTGGGTTGGTATCAAGCAGGGCCAGCCGGGTTATCCGTTCGGGGGCTTGGCGAAACACCTCCATCGCGACGATGCCGCCCATCGAAAGGCCTGCCAGCGCAAAGCGGGGTGGTGCGTTTAAGATGATGTCGGTGGCAAGAGCCTGAACGGTGTCGTGGTCATTTAGGGGGACTGTCACAATAGGTCGCTCATGCGAAAACGCCGCAATTTGCGGGCTATAAAGCCGGGCATCGCACATCATTCCGGGTAGCAGGACAAGGGGCTCTTTCATGGTTTGAACGGTTCCATTCCTGCGCGCGCCAGTTCGTCGGCTTTTTCGTTTTCAGGGTGTCCGGCGTGGCCTTTGACCCATTCCCATGTCACGTCATGACGTGCAGTGGCCGCATCAAGCCTTTGCCACAGATCAACGTTCTTGAGGCCGCCCTTCTTCTTCCAGCCGTTCTTTTTCCAGCTGTGGATCCATTTGGTAATGCCGTCTTTGACGTAAGAGCTATCGGTGACAACCGTGAGCTTCGTTGGTCTATCCAGCGTTTCAAGTGCGGATATCGCGGCGAGCAGCTCCATCCGATTGTTTGTGGTCTCTGCTTCGCCACCGCAAAGTTCACGCTCTTTCAGAACCCTGTCGCCTTCACGCGCAACCAGCAAGGCGCCCCATCCCCCCGGTCCGGGATTGCCCGAGCAGGCACCGTCTGTGTAGGCGAATAATTGGGGCATATCAGGGTTTCTTTCCGCGCATGATGACGAAAGGCTCAATGGTCCCGGCAAGGCCCGCTTCTTCGCCCTCTTTGATGTGATTGACGTGATAGCCTGCCTGGGTGAACAGGCGTTCAAGTTCTGCGACCGTGACATAGGTATAAAGTCGGTCAAGCTTGTCGCGGGCCACACCGGTGCCGGTTTTCATGCCAACGTGAAGAACGCCGCCCGGTTTGGTTGCTTTGAACAGTGCTGCAAAATGGCGGGGCAGGTCGTCGCTTTTGGCATGCAGAAGGCTGAAGTTGGCCCAGACCCCATCATAGATC
>CBDTVH010000462.1:0-2660 GCA_965363665.1 uncultured Yoonia sp.
ACCCCGCAAGGGCCTGCGCAAGAGTGCCCATCTGCGGAGAGGAATATATGGGACGCATTTCCGGACCTTTGATGGACCGGTTTGATCTGCGTGTCGAAGTACCTCCCGTGGCTTTCACAGATCTGGACCTGCCCGAAACCGGCGAAAGCTCGGCCAGTGTCGCGGCACGCGTCCACCGCGCGCGCGAATTGCAGACAACGCGTTTTGCCGACCACCCCAAAGTCCGCGTCAATGCAGATATGGAGGGGCACTTGTTGGAGGAAATCGCAACACCAGACACTGAAGGGCGCGCCCTGTTGGTGAAAGTCGCCGAGCGGTTCGGACTGTCGGCACGGGGTTATCACCGGGTCCTGCGCGTTGCGCGCACCATCGCGGACCTAGAGCAGGCCAAAGACGTACGCCACGCGCATGTGGCAGAGGCGGTCAGCTATCGCCTTGCAATGTCCAAAGAGGTCTAGCGCCGCGCCTCAATCGCCAGCCAGATCTTTTCGGCGATATTCACGCCATCAAATCGTTCAAGCTCTTGAATACCGGTGGGTGAGGTGACGTTGATCTCGGTCAGCCAGTCGCCGATCACGTCGATACCGACAAATATCTGACCCTTTTCACGCAAAAGCGGCCCAATCCGGGCGCAAATTTCGCGGTCGCGATCAGTCAGCTCAACCTTTTCCGGGCGTCCGCCGACATGCATGTTCGAACGTGTTTCGCCCGCCGCAGGAACGCGATTGATCGCGCCGACAGGTTCCCCGTCGATCAGGATCACGCGTTTATCGCCCTTCACCACATCCGGCAGGAATTGCTGTATGATCAAAGGCTCGCGGTTGATGCCAGCAAAAAGCTCGTGCAGCGACGCCAGATTGCTGTCGCCGTATTTCAGCTTAAAGACACCTGCGCCGCCATTGCCATAAAGTGGCTTCAGGATGACATCACCATGCTTTGCGCGAAACGTCTTAAGTGTCTCAAGATCGCGGGCGATCATCGTCGGGGGCGTCAAATCAGGAAAGTTCAGAACAAGCAGTTTTTCGGGGTAGTTGCGCACCCAAAAAGGATCGTTCACAACCAATGTGTCGGGATGAACCATATCCAGAATATGGGTCGTTGTGATGTAGCTCATATCAAAAGGCGGGTCTTGCCGCAGCCAAACGACATCAAAATCTGCCAAATCCACCGTCTGCTCTTCTCCAAGCCGAAAATGGTCACCCTTGACGCGTTGAACGGTCAGTGGCCAGCCTTTCGCGCAGACGCGCCCTTGATCATAGGCAAGGCGGTCCGGTGTATAGTAAAACAGGCTGTGCCCGCGCGCCTGTGCCTCTTCTGCAATCCGAAACGTGCTGTCCGCGTCAATGTTTATCGGCCCGATTGGGTCCATCTGGAAAGCGATTTTCAGCGACATGGCCAGCCTCTTGTATGGAATAACTCGCCCCTAGATGGCGCAGCATCAAACCATGTGCAATGGGCTGTCACATTTCCATGAAAGCGTTTTCGATGACCCGCACACCACCAAGGCCATTCACAGTTGCCAGATCAAAACGCACATCAGTCAGTTGCCCACGCGGTTCACCAGCCAGAAATTCACCGGCGCTGGCGACGATCCGTTCCATTTGTCTGCTGCCCAGACGTGCAGCAGCCGACCCAAAACTGCGGCTTTTCTTCACTTCGACGAAAACGACGGTGTCACCGTCGCGCGCAATCAAATCAATCTCACCAGCCTGCCCACGCCAACGCCGCGCGGCAATGACGTGATTGCGCGTGGTATAGTCTTTTGCAACGATATCTTCCGCGGCCAATCCTGCTGCATATCCAACACTTCCGGTCAATCGTCGTCTCCCATACTCAATGCCATCTGATAGACCTGCCTGCGCGGCAATCCCAGCGCACCGGCCACCACCGTTGCCGCATCCTTCACCCGCATCGTTTTCATGGCCTCCCGCAAGGCAGTACTGACGTCATCGTCAGCGACAGCAACCGCACCGGCCCGACCGACCAGAACGACGATTTCACCCTTCACCGCCCGACCCTTGAACGCAGTTGCAAGATCGCCAAGCGACCCGCGCACGACTTCTTCGAACTTTTTTGTCAATTCCCGGCAAACAACTGCCTCCCGGTCATCCCCCAATACATCGCGCAAATTAGCTAACATTTCACCAACGCGTTTTGGGCTTTCATAAAAGACCAAGGTAAACGGCACATCGCGCAGTGCTGCTATTTCGGTTTCGCGCTGTGTCTTTGATGCTGGCAAAAATCCCACGAAAGCAAAGCGGTCGGTTGCCAGGCCGGACACCGTCAACGCGGCCAGCACCGCCGATGCACCGGGTGCCGATGTAACGGTAATATCTTCCTTGATCGCCGCGCGCCCCAACTCATAACCCGGATCTGCGACCAGCGGCGTGCCCGCTTCAGAGACGTAAGCCACTGATTTGCCTGCCTTCAGATCCGCGATAAGCCGGGTCACCGCGCCGTCCCCACTATGGTCATGGAAGGCCACGACCTTGCGCCCGTTCAGCGGAACACCATGGATTTCCATTAATTTCCGCGCCGTCCGCGTGTCCTCTGCGGCGATCAGATCAGCCGAGGCAAGAATATCGAGACCACGCAGTGTCATATCCCGTGCAGACCCGATCGGGGTCGCCACGAAATAAAGACCGGCAGAGAGTGGCTTG
>CBDTVH010000463.1:0-2659 GCA_965363665.1 uncultured Yoonia sp.
AAAGCGCGCGTCCGCAATCGTCGTGGACACGCCCTGCGCCGCCAGCTTCTTTGCCGCTTTCTGGCATTCCGCCAAATGCGCCCCGAAGGACAGGATCGCAACATCAGACCCTTCCTGCACGATCCGGCCTTTGCCGATCTCGATCAGGTTGCCGCGTTCCGGCAGATCAATCCCGACCCCCTCACCACGCGGATAGCGGAAGGCAATCGGCCCTTCATCATAGGCCGCAGCAGTGCGCACCATATGCATCAGTTCCAGTTCATCGCCCGCCGCCATCACGACCATATTGGGCAGGGCTGACATATACCCGATATCAAAGGCCCCCGCATGGGTCGGCCCATCGGCGCCGACCAGACCGGCGCGGTCAATCGCGAAACGCACGGGCAGGGTTTGCAGGGCCACGTCATGCACCACCTGATCATAACCGCGTTGCAGGAAGGTCGAGTAGATCGCGCAGAAAGGCTTCAACCCACTGGCGGCCATCCCCGCGGCAAAGGTCACGCCGTGCTGTTCGGCAATGCCCACATCGAACACACGGTTCTTGAACCGCGCGCCCATGATATCGACGCCGGTGCCAGAGGGCATCGCCGCCGTCACCGCAACAATGCTCGGATCTATCTGCGCCTCGGTCGTCAGCGCGGATCCAAAGACCTTGGTATAGCTTGGCGCATTCGGCTTGGACTTGGCCTGCGCCCCGGTGCTCACATCAAATTTCGACACGCCATGCCCGCAATCGGCACTGTCCTCAGCGGGGGCATAGCCTTTGCCCTTGGTGGTGCACACATGGATCAGAACCGGCCCGGTCGCACGGGTCCGAGCGGCGCGCAGCACCGGCAAAAGCTGACTCATGTCATGGCCATCAATCGGGCCGATGTAGGAGAATCCCAGTTCTTCAAACAGCGCGCCCGCTCCACCCGTCTGCATCCCCGTCACCAGACTGCGCGCCCGGCGTGCATGATCACGCAAGGGGCCGGGCAAGGCCGCTTCAAATCCTTCGGCCATCTTATGCAACTCGCCCATGGGCGAGGCATAGAGGCCGGACAGGTATTTCGACATCGCGCCCACCGGTGGGGCGATGGACATTTCGTTGTCGTTGAGGATGACAAACAAGCGGCGGCCTTCGGCGCCAGCGTTGTTCAGCGCCTCATACGCCATGCCCGCACTGATCGAACCGTCGCCGATCACGGCAATCGCATCACCGGTCGGCATGCCCATATCGCGGCCAACAGTGAAACCAAGTGCGGCCGAAATCGACGTGCTTGAATGGGCGGCGCCGAAGGGGTCATATTCGCTCTCGGCGCGTTTGGTGAAACCGGACAAGCCGCCCTCCTGACGCAGGGTGCGAATACGGTCGCGGCGGCCAGTGATCACCTTATGGGGATAGCATTGATGGCCTACATCAAAGATCAGTTTGTCGCGCGGGGTGTCAAAGACCGCGTGGATCGCGACCGTCAACTCAACCACGCCCAGCGATGACCCCAGGTGCCCGCCCGTTTCGGACACCGCAGAAATCACCTCGGCACGCACATCATCGGCCAGATTGGCAATTGCCGTGTCGTTCAAGCGGCGAATATCCGCAGGGCCAGCGACGTTATCAAGGAACGGGGTATTCGGGCGATTGGTCATTTCGGCACCTTTGTGGTAATAAAAAAGCGTCGCAAAAGGGGAAAACCCCGATTGCGACGCTGGTCTCCTGTAGCCAACAGGAAGGGAACGGGGTCGAAACCCCAAGATCGGGCCAGCCAGGGAAGGTAGCCCGATGGCGTTGAAACAGGCGGTGCGTCGCGCGCCGCCTGTTTCAATTTCGTCAGACCTCTACGGTCTCTTCAACTTCGATCATCAGCGAAGAGCGATTGATCGGATCAGGCGTTTCACGGCTTTGTTCCGGCAGGATACGGCCAATAAAGGCGACAGCTGCAATCACGAACCACAAGGCCAGCACGAATACCGCCGCGTAACCTGCGCCCTTCAGCATCAAGAGCGTGATATCGGCGGTCAGCCTGCTCTTTTCGCTCATGTCGAGGATGTTGTCGTTTTTCATCATCTGTCCTCCTTAGTTCACTGGGGCAAAGCCATGGACCTGCGCCCAGACATACCAGTTATCAACAACCGTACCGGTCAACAGAATCCCGATACCGCCTGTCAGCGTTGTCAGAACTGCGAACCACCACGCCCAGCGGTGGATACCTTCCATGGTGGCGTTAAAGCCCATGGTCCAGCGCCAGAAGAGTGCGGCACGCTCGGTCGCGGTACCGCGGTCCACGATCTGTTCAATCTCGCGCTCGCCACCAAAGCGGCTGACCGCAAGGATCGTCGCACCGTGCATCGCGAAAAGCAGGGCAGAACCATAAAGGAACACGATGCTAAGCGCGTGGAACGGGTTGTAGAACAGGTTGCCATATGTGATCGAGAACAGGTTCGTCCAGTCCAGGTGTGAGAAGACGCCATAAGGCACCATTTCAGACCAGTCGCCCATCAGGATCGGACGGAACAGACCCAGCACAAGGAACAGCCAGATCGCAGAGGCGAAAGCCCATGCCACATGCTTGCCCATGCCCAGTGCTTCGGCACGCAGGTAGGTGCGTACCCACCATGTCAGCACCGAGATCAGCAGGAAGAACGATGCGATCATAAAGTAACCGCCATCATTCATCGGTGG
>CBDTVH010000464.1:0-2658 GCA_965363665.1 uncultured Yoonia sp.
TGCCAGCCTTGACGCCCCGCCGATGGCCGACGACCTGTCCTCCCTTGTGGAACAGGCCTATGAACTCCGGACCGGAAAGGCGATGCCCCGCATCCGGCAGTTCAAATCGAAGATCGGGGACATCGACGAGGAGACCTTTGCGTCCATTCTACCGAAAGTTGCCGCAGCCACTGCCTGACAAGTAGCCAAGCATCCAAGGGTCCTCATCGCAACCGAAAGCGTGGAAGCCGGAGGCCAACCTAATGAGGGTCTCCTTCCGGCTCAAAGCAGACATCACTCCACATCCCTACAACACAACCGCGTGCAATTCCCCTGCGGAACCGACAGAGCGACCCTCTTTCACCTCCAAAACACTTCTGCTGCCGATTAACCCTTGAAAAACCGCCCATTCAGGCGCATGTAAACGCCGTCTGCAACAAGCAGATAACAGATATAGGAGATCACATGGCCAAGGAAGAACTGCTCGAATTCCCAGGTGTCGTGAAAGAACTTCTGCCAAACGCGACGTTTCGGGTCGAGCTGGAAAACGGCCATGAGATCATCGCGCATACGGCAGGCAAGATGCGCAAGAACCGCATCCGGGTTCTGGCTGGCGACAAGGTGCAAGTCGAAATGACACCTTACGATCTGACCAAAGGTCGGATTAACTATCGCTTCAAGTAAGGCGAAACGCATGTTTCGTTGGGGGATCTGATGACCACCCTGCCCCCAAACCCTGATTTGAAACTCGTTCTTGGCTCCGGGTCACCCCGGAGGCTGGAACTGTTGGCGCAGCTTGGTGTGACACCCGGTGACGTGCGCGCCCCTGACATTGACGAGGATGTCCGCAAGGGCGAACTGCCCCGCGACTACGTCAAGCGCATCGCATCCGAAAAGGTTTCCGCGGTTGCGGCAGGCGAAGATGAGGTCGTGCTTTGCGCGGATACGACGGTTGCTTTGGGTCGTCGGATCATGGGCAAGCCTGTTGATGCGGCTGAAGCTGCGCAGTTCTTGTTTGCCCTGTCGGGTCGGCGGCACAAGGTGATCACAGCGGTGGCCGTAAAGCGCGGCGCGCAGGTCTGGACCAAAGATGTGCAAAGCACGGTTGCTTTCAAACAGCTGTCGGATACCGAGGTGAACGCCTATCTTGCGACGCACGATTGGCGCGGCAAGGCGGGCGGATACGCTATCCAGGGCCCGGCTGGTGCATTCATTCCATGGATCAACGGGTCCTACACAGGGATCGTGGGCTTACCCTTGACCGAAACCGCCGGCTTGCTGACCGCCGCAGGCATCGTGCTTTACGGAGATGCGCCATGAAGGGCCGCACCATTGTTCTGGACCACATCGGTGAGCTTGAGTGTGCTGCTTATCTGGTGGATGGCAGGTTGGACGACATCCTGATTGATCACCAAAATGCGCCACGTCCCGGTGCGATCTTCCGGGCCATCTGCGATCGACCCATCAAGGGTCAAGGTGGGATGATGCTGCGTTTGCCGGACGGCGAAACCGCGTTCTTGCGCCATGGTAAGGGGCTGCGCCCCGGTCAGCCCCTATTGGTGCAGGTCACTGGAATTTCCGAGGACGGCAAGGCGGTGCCGGTAACCGACCGCGTCCTTTTCAAAAGTCGCTATGCCATTGTCACACCCGGAAAACCGGGTTTGAACATCTCGCGTCAGATCACAGATGAAGATGTACGGGATGCATTGCTGGCCACAGCACATGAGGTGTTCGACAGCCCGCACGGTCTGATCCTGCGCTCATCTTGCGAAGGGGCGGAAGAAGCAGAGATTGCCGATGATATTCTGGCGATGACGGCCTTGGCAGATGCGGTCCTGGCCGACAGCGCAGGCACGACGCCGGAAGCGCTGACCGAGGGCGACGGTCCACATACGGTGGCGTGGCGCGAATGGACAGGTACAGCAGAGGTCGTGACCAAAGCGGGATCATTTGCTGCGCTGGGTGTTCTTGACCAGTTGAACGATATTGCCCAACCACGGATCACATTGGGCGAAGGATATATGTATGTCGAGCCGACCCGCGCGCTTGTCGCCGTTGATGTAAACACCGGGAACGACACCTCACCGGCCGCCGCGTTGAAGGCGAACCTTGCCGCGGCCCGCGCCCTGCCCCGCGCCTTGCGCCTGCGCGGGCTTGCAGGTCAGATCACCGTTGATTTCGTGTCCATGTCCAAAGCGCACCGCAAGCAGGTCGAACAATCATTGCGGGCGTCCTTCAAGGCGGACCCGATTGAGACATCGCTGGTCGGCTGGACCCCGATGGGACTGTTTGAGATACAGCGCAAACGCGAACGCCCGCCCTTTCCAAAGCACCTGTTGAAGGACATCTGATGCCCTGCCCGATCTGTGAAAAACCAACCGAAACCGCGTTTCGTCCTTTCTGTTCCAAACGCTGTGCCGACATTGATCTGGCCAAGTGGTTCACTGGTGGATACGCGATTGCTGCCGATGATCCCGAGGATGCGGAAGAGCTTGAAATCCAGCTACAACAGGCCGAACGCCAGAAACCGCACTAGGGGTCGGTTTTTCCAGCAGTTCCCTCTGGACACCCCCATCCCTCGCGTCTAAAACCCCGCTACCCGACGCGGTGGTTTGACCCCCTCGTCCCGATGCCCGGGTAGCTCAGGGGTAGAGCAGTGGATTGAAAATCCTCGTGTCG
>CBDTVH010000465.1:0-2658 GCA_965363665.1 uncultured Yoonia sp.
TGGACAAAGGCGCCCCCGGTATGGGGGCATCCTACGGCAACGCCGGTCTGATTGCGCAATGGGCTGTCGCACCGGTTACGTCACCAACGCTTTGGCGGGATGCCCCGCGTCTTCTGCTTGACCCAAACAGCCCGCTTTTCATGAAGTGGGCCTATTTTCCCAAGATGCTTCCTTGGCTTGCGGCGTTTGTGTCGCATGCGAACGACACTGCCACGCGGCGCAT
Organism: uncultured Yoonia sp.; assembly: GCA_965363665.1. Classification (GTDB taxonomy): domain Bacteria; phylum Pseudomonadota; class Alphaproteobacteria; order Rhodobacterales; family Rhodobacteraceae; genus Yoonia. Next base: position 224 of record CBDTVH010000465.1, read on the forward strand.
TGTCAATAACCTCATTCCGCTTCTTTGTGATGCGGTCGAGCAGCATAAATCACTCGTGCGCGGGACCGATCTGGAACGATGGATCAGCGACAGCAAACTCAGCTACGCCTATAAATCCAAAGCCCATTTCCAAGCTGACGCTTATACATGGGAGATGAAGAAGCTGGCCGGTTTTGTGCCCACTGTCATCACAGGCCCTGACGTACGGGATTGCGAGCCAATTCTGGGACAAACCATCCAATGCCTGGCTGTTCTTGAAGGGCAAGGGCATATCACGAGCCCGGGTCAATACATTGCCGAACTGACCAAGGCATTCGTCCAACAGGGTGGTAAATTCGTGCAGGCCGAGGTTCGCGACTTTCAGAAAGCCAACGGGCGCATTTCCCGGATCGAGACGGATCAAGGTGCATTTGACTGTGACTATGCCGTCGTCACGGCTGGCATCTGGTCAAAGGATCTGATGCGAAAGCTGGGGCTGAAGGTCCCGCTGGAAACTGAGCGCGGCTACCATGTGATTTTTGAGAATCCTTCGGAAATGCCGCGCAATCCCATGATGATGACGACGGGCAAATTTGGCGTGAACCCGATGGATATGGGGCTGCGCTGTGCAGGAACGGTCGAGCTGGGAGACCACCATGCGGGCCCGAGCAAAGCACCGATTGAGCTGCTGAAACGTCATGCGAAAGTGGCGTTTCCCAATCTGACCTATTCAGGCACGCAGGAATGGATGGGATTTCGCCCTTCGACACCTGACAGCGTGCCGTTGATTGGTGAGCTTGGAACGACGGGTATTTTCACCGGGTTTGGTCATCAGCATGTCGGCCTGACGGCTGGGCCGAAAACGGGGCGGCTAATTGCGCAGTTGATCGACGGCAAGCATCCGAACATCGACATAGCGCCTTATGCGCCGGAACGATACTTGCAGCTATAACTCTCCCAAAGACGATTGCTCAGGTCGCCCTTGCTATGCGATCCGCCAGTCGTTCCAACATCGTCAGACATTGCGCCAATTGATCACGCGAAAGATACTCGTCAGCCTTGTGGGCTTGGGCGATTGACCCTGGACCGCACACCACCACATCCATGCCCAACTTCTGAAAGATGCCAGCCTCGGTTCCGAACGGCACAACGTGGGCGCTGTTGGCCCCGGTCAGTTCAGATACAATTTCGCGCGCCTTGTTTTCATCAGCAGGGACAAGCCCTTCAACCTCACCGATCGTCTGCGTTTCGATCGTGGCTTCGGGGTGGGTCCGCCTCATCTCAGGCAGCAGCACATCGTCGCAATATGCCCGCAGGCGTTCTTTGACGAAATCCGCATCTGAGGTCTGCACCGGCCTCATTTCCCAGTCGATCTGTGCCTTCGGCGCGATCACATTATGCACTTGTCCGCCATTCAGCGCACCGACGTTTATCGTGGTCCAAGGTGGCTCAAACCGGCTATTGGGCGGTGCCTTCGCCTGTAACTCTGGCTTGAGGTCCAGCAATTGCATGACATAGCGCGCTGCATATTCCACCGCATTCACACCAGCGTCCGGATCAGACCCGTGTCCTTCCAGCCCCTGAATATGCGTGCTGTATTCATAGCACCCCTTGTGCCCCTCGACGACACGCATCTCAGTGGGTTCGCCGATGATGGCCACGCTTGGTTTGATGCCCCGCTCGGTCAAGGCCGCGGCCAGATGCCCTGCCCCGATGCAGCCGGTTTCTTCGTCGTAGGTGAAGGCGAAATGCAACGGGCGGTACTGCACCCGCGCTGCAAAAACGGGTGCCATCGCGATGGTTGCGGCGATGAAGCCTTTCATGTCGCAGGTCCCGCGCCCGTAAAGACGGTCATCCGCTGCAACCAGTTTGAACGGATCAGTGGACCATGGCTGATCGGTCACCGGCACGACATCGCTGTGACCTGATAGCACAATACCACCGTCAACGACTGGCCCCAAAGTGGCAAAAAGGTTGGCCTTGTGTCCAGAACTGTCAAGGAAGACATCGACCTTTGCACCGGCTGCTTCCAACGCATCCGAAAGGTAGGCAATCATTTCCATATTGCTGTCAGCCGATACCGTGGGAAAGGCAATCAGGTCGGCCAATATGTCAATCGTTCTGTCCAGCACGGTTCTAGGCTTTCACAAAAAGCTGACGTTCAATATTGCAAAGCGTTTCTGCCGGGCCATCATCACGGATCAGGATCGTTTCCGTCGTTTCAAGCCCCCATGTATCCATCCAAAGCGCTGGCATGAAATGGAATGTCATGCCGGGCTTTAAGACCGTTGTGTCTTCTGACCGGATAGATGCCGTGCGCTCGCCCCAATCCGGCGGATAGCTCAGGCCCACAGGATAACCCATGCGCCCCTCGCGCGAGATACCGTGCTTGGCCATGACCTTCATGAATGCATTGGCGATGTCACAGGTGCGGTTGCCCGGGCGGGCGGGCGCGC
>CBDTVH010000466.1:0-2654 GCA_965363665.1 uncultured Yoonia sp.
CCGGGCATGGGCGGCATCCTGGCCGGCGGGCTTGCCCAGCGTCGCCTCGTCGTAAAGCGCATCGCGCAGGTCGTCGGCCACCTGAAACGCCTCGCCGATGCGCGCGCCAAGCTCTTCCCAAGGCTCGGACTCTTGGCCCGCTGCAACGGCACCCATCTGGGTTGCCGCGATAAACAAAGCGCCGGTCTTTGCCTGATGGTAGGCGGAAAGATCAATCTTATCTTCGCTTTCCCAACCCTGTCCCGCACAGATACCGAACGGCATACCCGAGCGCGTCCCAAGGATATCAATCAGCTGAAGGGCGCGGTCCGGCGCTTCTTTGGCCGCGCGCGCCAAAAGCTGAAACCCCATGATGATAAGGCTATCACCCGCCAGAACGGCCAACGGCTCTGAATAGGCACGATGCAATGCGGGTTTGCCGCGCCGCACATCGGCATCGTCAAAGCAGGGCAGATCATCATGCACAAGGCTGGCGCAATGGATCACCTCAAGCGCGGCCGCCGCAGCATTTGTCAGTTCGGGGCGATCATCACCGCAAGCCATCGCAACAGAGGTCAGGATCGTCGGCCTGATCCGCGCGCCACCCGGCGTGACCGCATATTCCAGTGCAGCCGCCAGCTTGGAGGGGGCAACGCCACCCTGACCTGCCTTGATGGCCTGCGCCATGGTCGCATCAATACGTTCTGAGATTCTCATCCGTATCTCCTTTGCAATCTATAGTGTCTATTTTAGTTTACATATGTCAATGTAAATCAAACGTAACAAAAGACTCAGGTTTGGATGAAAGCTGATTCACCCAAAATCGTTGTCATCGGCGCTGGAGTAGGCGGATTGGCCGCGGCCCTGCGGCTTAGCCATCAGGGCTGCGATGTGACCGTTTTGGATATGCACGCAGCGCCCGGCGGCAAAATGCGCACTGTGGCATCTGATGCAGGGCCTGTGGATGCAGGCCCGACTGTTCTGACAATGCGGCCCGTCTTTGAGGCGTTGTTTGCCGATGTCGGCGAAGCCCTTTCCGACCACCTTACGCTGAAACCGCTCACAACTCTGGCACGGCATCACTGGGATGATGGCACGACGCTGGATCTGGATGCAGATCCTGTCCAAAGCCTTGACAACGTGACTGCGGTATTCGGGACACGAGCCAGACGGGAATTTGAAGCCTTCTCAGCCCGCGCCAAACGGTTGTTCGCGGCCTTTGACGGGCCGATGATGCAGACCGCCCAACCAAGCCAGATCGCCGTGACGAAAGCCGTGCTACGGCAACCGCGCATCATTGCGGATATGGCCCCGCATCAATCCATGGCGGGGCTGCTGAAACGGTCATTCAGCGATCCACGGCTTGCACAACTTTTCGGGCGCTACGCCACCTATGTGGGTGGGTCGCCCTACGCATCCCCTGCGATCCTGTCGCTGATCTGGCAGGCCGAAGCGCAAGGCGTCTGGTCCGTGCAGGGCGGGATGCACCGATTGGCACAGACCATCGCGGCACTGGCAAAGGCGCGTGGTGCGTCCTTTCACTATGACACGACAGCAACCCGCATCACCCGGCAGGACGGGCGGATCAACGGGGTGCAGACCCGCGCAGGGCACTTCCCTGCTGACGCGGTGCTTTTCAACGGCGATCCGCGCGCGCTCGCGACCGGATTGCTGGGCGAAGGTGTGAAGCCTGCAATCGCAACAACCCACACCGAGCCACGCAGCTTGTCGGCCTTCGTGCACGCATTTGCCGCCGTACCGGGCGGGGTGGAACTGGCTCATCATACGGTCTTTTTCGGCAGCGACCCCAAAGCCGAATTCGACGCGCTTGCCAAGGGTGAGATGCCAACCGACGCCACCCTTTACCTTTGCGCCCAAGACCACCGACAGGTCGCCCCCGACGCCTTGCAACGGTTCGAGATCATCATGAACGGCCCTGCCATCCCCCGCGACCCTGAAAAGGAAAAACCCCCATGTCAGACACAGATTTTCAATCGGCTGCGCGACTTCGGTCTGACGTTCAGCCCGACACCGGGGCCGGACGCGCTGACCACGCCGCAGGGGTTCGACGCGCTGTTTCCAGCGAGCAGCGGTTCCCTTTACGGGCGGAGCCCGCACGGCCTGATGGCGGCCTTCAAACGCCCCACGGCGCGCACGAAGATACCGGGGCTCTACCTGTGCGGGGGCGGGGCGCATCCGGGGGCGGGGGTGCCGATGGCGACACTCTCAGGCCGGCACGCGGCCGCGGCGATCATGACGGACCATGCTTCCACCTCGATGTCCCACCCAACGGCTATGCGTGGTGGTACGTTGACGGGATCAGCGACTGCGGAACGAAAGCGGTCTCTGTCATAGGGTTTATCGGATCGGTGTTTTCGCCGTGGTATGCGTGGTCAGGGCGCCGCGACCCGGCAAACCACTGCTGCATCAACGTGGCGACCTACGGACCGGGCGGACGGTTCACGATGACAGACCGGGGGCGGGCGGCGCTGCACACCACACCCGATACACTTCAGGTCGGCCCGTCCTCGATGCACTGGACCGGCAAGGATCTGATCATCGACATTAACGAAATCAGCAGCCCCCCCTTGATCAGCCGGGTGCGCGGACAGATCACGGTGACACCGCAGGCCATGACCTCGGTTGAATTGCCACTTACACCCGACGGCGCGCAT
>CBDTVH010000467.1:0-2652 GCA_965363665.1 uncultured Yoonia sp.
AATGTTGGGGCGGTCGCCCGCCGTTGCCGGCGCGCTGAGTATCACGATGCCGGCGTGAACCGGGTGTCGATGGGAATTCAAGCGCTGAATGATGTTGACCTGAAGGCGCTGGGCAGGTTGCATAGTACGGCAGAGGCAATGCAAGCTTTTGATATTGCAAGAAATGTCTTTGATCGTGTGAGCTTTGACCTGATTTATGCGCGGCAGGGCCAATCCACCACCGATTGGGCGGAAGAGTTACGCGCAGCACTGGGTTTGGCTGTCGATCATTTGTCGCTGTATCAGCTGACGATCGAGGACGGGACCGCCTTTGGGGACCGGTATGCCGCAGGAAAGCTGCGTGGATTGCCTGACGATGATGCCGCAGCGGATATGTATGCCGTGACGCAGGACGTTTGTGGTGAAGCCGGGTTTATGGCTTATGAGGTATCCAATCATGCGCGGCCGGGCTGCGAGAGTATCCATAACAAGATTTACTGGAAATACGGCGACTACGCCGGGATTGGACCGGGTGCGCACGGGCGTTTGACACTGGATGGCACGCGGTTTGCAACCGAGGCACCGCTTGCTCCGGCGGCGTGGCTTGCGCAGGTGCGCAAGACAGGAAATGGCGACAGGTGCCGCGAAGAATTGGCGCGCGGCGATCAGTTGGTTGAGTTTTTGTTGATGGGCATGCGGTTGCGTGACGGGATTATGCTTTCGCGGTTCCCCGAAATCATGAATGAACATTATATAAATAAAATCAGAAGCTTAGCCGATATGGAACTGGTCGAACTGAGCGCCGATGCGCTTCGGCTGACGGACCGCGGGTATCCTGTCATGAATGCCGTACTGCGCGAGATACTTGGCGGTTAACCACCAGCCAAAGCGCGCAAGAGATCGTCCAGCTGATCAAGTGACTTGTAACCAATCACCATCTTGCCAGCGTCTGATCCGGCCGGATGATCAATGGTCACCTTCATGCCCAAGGTGGCGGACAGTTCGTTTTCGATCTGAACTGTGTCAGCGTCTTTGGGAACCGGCGCGCCTGGAACAGACCGTTTCTTGATGGCCGGGCCCTTCTTGGCAAGTTTTTCTGTCTCGCGGACAGATAGGTTGCGCTGAATAACTTCTCGCGCCAGCGCGACAGCCTGCTCATGACCGACAAGCGCGCGCGCATGTCCGGCGGAAAGTTGACCTTTGATGAGATAGGATTGAACCTCATCGGGAAGGTTGAGAAGCCGGAGCAGGTTTGCGATATGGCTACGGCTTTTGCCGAGTGCGGATGCAAGCTTATCTTGTGTATGCCCGAAGCGATCCATCAACTGCTTGTATCCGGCGGCCTCGTCAACGGGGTTCAGGTCGGCCCGCTGGATGTTTTCGATAATTGCGATTTCCAACACTTCGGTATCGTTGTAGTCGCGCATCAACACGGGAATTTCATGAAGCTTTGCAATTTGCGCAGCGCGCCAGCGGCGTTCGCCCGCAACGATTTCGTAGATATCTTCATCGGTTGGAGATCGACGCACGATCAGAGGTTGGATGATACCCTTTTCCGCGATGGACGCGGCAAGCTCTTGCAAGGCATCTTCGGCAAAGGTGCGGCGGGGTTGATCGGGATTAGGTTGGACCCGCTCGATCGGGACGAACAAATCGGGGCGTTTCGGCGTGTTCTGTGGTGCGTCATCGGTCGCGACATCAGACATCAGAGCCGAGAGACCACGACCCAATCCGCGAGATTTCTTGGTGGTACGTGCCATTTACGCCGCCTTCTTTTTCTTCGTTTTTTCAATGAGTTCAGCTGCAAGAGCACGATATGCAGCACTGCCTTTGGAACCACTGTCATACGTCAACACCGGGACCGCAAAGGACGGCGCTTCGCTGAGACGAACGTTGCGGGGGATGACGGTTTTAAAAACCATGTCGCCCATATTTTCGCGAGCGTCGTCCTCGACCTGCAAGGAAAGATTATTGCGGCTATCATACATCGTCAGTGCAATACCTTCGATGCGCAAATTCGGATTGGCCGTTTGGCGGACATCGCGAACGGTGAGAATAAGCTGCGACAAACCCTCTAGCGCGAAAAATTCGCTTTGCAGCGGTACGATGATCGAATGCGCGGCGACCATGGCATTAACTGTCAATATATTGAGCGAAGGCGGACAATCGATCAATATATAGTCATAATTCAAGATGGCAGTATCGTCCTTACGCAGAACATCCCGCAACAGAAAGCTACGCTTTTTGTTGTCGATGAGTTCAAGATCAGCAGAGCTTAGATCGGTTGTTGCCGGAATGATGGAAAGACGGTCGACCGTGGTTTTCTGGATTGCTTCGGCAAGCGTAACATCACCTGCCAGAAGGTCATATGTGGTGGCTTCCCTCTTATCATGATCTATACCCAGACCAGTTGAGGCGTTTCCCTGCGGATCAAGATCTATCAGCAGAACCTGCTTTTTCCGTTCTGCCAAGGCGGCACCAAGGTTAATTGTCGTCGTCGTCTTGCCAACACCACCCTTTTGGTTCGCAATCGCTATGATGAGTGGGTCATGAGCCACGCGCGTTTATCCTTTGAATGGCAAGTATTCGAGCATCAGGATCAGTGATACTGGCATAATCTTCAAGGTCAAACGACCAGATCTGTCGTGCGTCGGCAATTTCTTGTTCTGACTG
>CBDTVH010000468.1:0-2650 GCA_965363665.1 uncultured Yoonia sp.
TGCTGGTCGCGGAACGGGCCAAGCACCGCTATATGGGGCTGGAAACCACGATTGACGGCCCTGAGGAGATCGCCAAAATCGCCCCAATCACCAACCTCGATGGGATTGTCGGGGGACTTTATGATCCGTTGGACGGGCATCTGGACCCATCGGGGACGACCCATGCCTACGCGAAGGCCGCGCGCATGGGCGGGGCCGCGATTGAACTGCACACCAAGGTGATCGAGACGAACCAGCGCGCCGATGGCACATGGGACGTCGTCACTGACAAAGGTATGATCCACGCGGAACATGTAGTTAACGCCGCCGGCCTTTGGGCGCGTGAGGTGGCGGCGATGGCAGGCACCTACGTGCCGCTGCACCCAATGGAGCATCAATATATTGTCACCGATGATCTGCCCGAGATTTACGAACGCGACAGCGAACATCCGCATGTGATGGACCCCGCCGGAGAAAGTTACCTGAGGCAGGAGGGGCGTGGGCTGTGCATCGGGTTCTATGAACAGCCATGCAGACCTTGGGCGGTCGATGGCACGCCGTGGGATTTCGGGCATGAGCTGTTGCCGGATAACCTTGACAAGATCGCGGATTCGATTGATTTCGCCTACCGACGGTTTCCTGTGCTCGAACGCGCTGGTGTGAAATCCGTGATCCACGGTCCGTTCACCTTTGCCCCTGATGGCAACCCGCTCGTCGGGCCTGTGCCCGGTTTGCGCAACTACTGGTCCGCTTGCGGCGTCATGGCCGGGTTCAGCCAGGGCGGCGGTGTCGGCCTCATGCTGGCGCAATGGATGACGACGGGCGAATGCGAGCGTGATGTAACTGCGATGGATGTGGGCCGCTACGGTAAATGGATCACGCCGGGGTACACGCGGCCCAAGGTGATTGAGAACTATCAGAACCGGTTCTCGGTCAGCTATCCGAATGAGGAATTGCCTGCTGCGCGGCCCCATCGCACGACGCCAATGTATGATATCTTCAGCGATCTCGGCGCCGTTTGGGGGCATCAGTTTGGGCTGGAAGTGGCCAACTACTTTGCCCAGGAGGGTGAGCCTGACTATGAGACGCCAGCCTTCCGCCGCTCTGATGCCTTTGCTGCAACGGGGCGCGAGGTGAAGGCCGTGCGCAGCGGTGTCGGCATCAACGAAGTGCAAAACTTTGGCAAATTCAGCGTCACCGGCATTGGCGCGCGCGCATGGCTGGACCGGATCATGGCAGGCCGTATCCCGCAACCCGGGCGCATGTCGCTAACGCCGATGCTGTCGCCCAAGGGGCGGCTTTGGGGGGATTTCACTGTCTCCTGCCTGGCTGAGGATGAATTCCAGATCACCGCCAGCTATGGTGCGCAGGACATTCACCACCGCTGGTTCATGCAGAACGTAAGCCCCGATGCGCTTGTCGAAAATATCTCTGACAGGCGCACCGGGTTCCAGATCGCGGGACCAAAGGCGCGTGAATTGCTGTCGGCCTGCACCCGCGATGACGTGATCGCGATGAAATTCATGGACGTGCGCCGGATCACTGTCGGTCAGGTGGCCTGCATCGTGCAACGTGTCAGCTACACCGGTGATCTGGGGTATGAAATCTACTGTGATCCCATGGATCAGCGCCAGCTTTGGTGGACGCTGTGGGATGCTGGCCAACCGCTGGGGATCACGCCATTCGGGATGCGGGCGATGATGTCGCTGCGGCTGGACCGCTTCTTTGGTTCTTGGCTGTCCGAGTTTTCACCCGATTACACAGCCGCCGAAACCGGCATGGACAGGTTTATCAGTTTCAAAAAGAACGCCAATTTCATTGGGCGTGCAGCGGCAGAGGCAGAGCGTGCCAATCCCCCTGCCCGCATGTCCGTCGTGTTTGAGGTCGATGCGGACGACGCCGATGTCGTGGCGTATGAGCCCGTGTTCATCGACGGCAAGGTGCAAGGCTTCTGTACCTCTGGCGGATACGCGCACCATACCGGAAAATCCATCGCACTGGCGCTGGTGCCGCGTCAGCTTGTCACCGACGATCTGCAGGCGCAGATTGAAATCATGGGTCAGTTACGCCGCGCCAGACGGATCACAACCCCGCTGTTTGACCCGGACGGCACGGTGATGCGCGGATGATCCCGATCCTGATCCTTGCGGCAGGGCAATCGACCCGCATGGGCGGGCGTGATAAACTGCTAGAGGATGTAGGCGGTGTTCCGTTGCTATATCGGCAGGTGCAAAGGGCGTCTGAAACAGGGCATCCTGTTTTCGTGGCATTGCCGATGGATGCCAAGGCACGGATAAAGGCGATCGAAGGCTTGGACGCTACCATCATCACGGTGCCGGATGCCGCCGAAGGCATGTCGGGCACATTGCGCGGCGCGGTGCCACAGCTACCGCAGGCGGACGCCTTCATGGTGACGCTGGGCGATCTTGTGGCCCTGGAGACATCGGATATGGCGGCCGTGCTGGCGGCCCGTGCGACCCACCCTGACCATTTGGTCTGGCGGGGTGCGACCGCTGATGGCAAACCGGGCCATCCGATTATTTTTGACGACGCGTTGCGGTCCGGGTTCAAAAATCTCAAAGGCGACGATGGCGCGGCAGGCATCATTGCGCCGGTGCAGGACCGAACCCACCTTGTCAAATTGCCCGGCGATCGCGCGCGTTTTGATCTG
>CBDTVH010000469.1:0-2649 GCA_965363665.1 uncultured Yoonia sp.
TCTCTTCTGGAAGAGCCGCACGGCCAAGGCCGTAGGTCCCTTCGATTACCGGCGCAGGTGCCGTCAGATCGGCACCAGTCATTGCGGCCTCGGCGGCGATCTGCTCCAGTTCTGCGGCTTCTGCCTGTAACCGCGCGGCCTCTTCGGCAGCGGCCTGTGCCTCTGCTACCGCGCGGGCGGCGTTTTCTTCGGTTTGCTGAACGCGTGTCTCCAGCGTTTCGATCGTCTTGGCGCCATAGTCGCGCGATGACACACCGTAGGCCACGCCAAGTGCCAGCGCAGTAACCCCGATTGCAGGGACAAAAAGGTTAAGAGACTTCGACATTCTCGGCGATCCCTTCTTCGTTCACGAACCATGTCTGGATGCAGTTGTTGTGGTAGACGGAGTTTTCGCCGCGCTTTTCGCGCAGTTGGTTCTTGGTCGGCTGGACATAGCCGGTTTCATCAATCGCGCGCGATTGCAGCAGCATCGGGCTGCCGTCCCAGTTGGTGTCCAGATAGAAACGCGTCAGCGCCTTGGTGTCGCCCTGCTTACCCAGACGGGCGGTTTCCCACGTGATGCCACCATCCTTAGAGACGTCAACGCGGGTGATCTGCCCGTGGCCCGACCATGCAAGGCCAGAGATCACCAGCGGCCCCGCGCCATGGGTGATCGGCATTTGCGGACTAGGTGATGTGATGACCGATTTGGCATCCATGACCCAGGTCCATTTGCGGGCAATGCCGTTTTCATAAACATCCGTATACTTCGACGTTTCTTCGCGGCTTTCCACGGCCATGTCGGTCACTTCGATCCGACGCAGCCACTTGACCCACATGTTGCCTTCCCAGCCCGGCACGACCAGACGGACGGGATAGCCGTGCTCCATCCGCAGCGCCTCGCCGTTGGCCTTGAACGCGACGAGCACGTCATCCAGCGCCTTTTCCATCGGGATCGAGCGCCCGTTGGACGACGCATCGGCCCCTTCGACGTAAACCCACTTGTCGGACAGATCGCCTGCCGCTCCCAGCCCTGCTTCGTTCAGCAGGGTGCGCAGCGGGACCCCGGTGTATTCCATGTTGTGGATCATGCCGTGGGTGAATTGCGCTCCGTTCAACTGCGCACCGGCCCATTCCATGCCGGTATTCGCTGCACATTCGCAGAAATAGACGTGGTTTTCGCGCGGCAGACGCTCCAGATCGGCATAGGTAAAGATCAGCGGCCGGTCGACCAGCCCGTTGATCATCAGACGGTAGTCGTCCTTGCTGAGCTCTATCGCTCCGGAATGATGCCGCTCGAACGCGCAGCCTTGCGGTGTGATCGTCCCGTCCAGCGCATGAATTGGCGTGAAGTTGATGGATGATATGGGCGAGGCGGTCAGCCATTCCACATTGCGGCGCACCACGTCGCTTTCGAATCTGATCGGCAGACCGTAAGGCGTTTCATCGACACCAGCGCCGGTATAGGACGCCCAGTCCTGCAATTCCGTGATCTTGGGGTCAGGCGTGCCCTGCGCCGCAGCCCCGCCTGCAACAGTACCTGCCGCGATGGCGGCACTGCCCCGCAGGAATGAGCGTCTTGATGGTTTGAAGAAGTCATCCATTGCCATTGGTCTCCTCATGCACCGGCAACAGCGACGCTTGTATTCGGCGCCACGCTGACCGTGCCTTTCTTGCGAATATGGTTTTCAACAACGTCCCAGATCGGCGGCCCTTCGGTGCCTTCATTGACCGAGGCCCAGCCGGCGACGATATAGGTCCTGGCCGGATCAATCGCCTCACCCGTGCGCAACAACGTCATGTCCGAAATCCGCTGTCCAATCGGCTTGTTGATGTCGATGCGATAGCCCATGCCACCCACGCGAACCATGTCACCACCTTGCTGGTAATAGGGGTCGGTGTTGAACAGGTTGTCGGCGACGTCTTCCATGATCGTGTGAATGAATTCACCCGTCATTTCCGTGCGATAGGCGTTGGGATACGTCATCGAAGTGACGTTCCAGATATCCTCGCGCGTGATATCCTGTCCGGGCATGATGGACGGCCCCCAGCGCACGCCAGGCGACAAGGAAATGTCGGCGTCGCGTTCTTCAATCAGTGCTTCGCAGATCAGGTCATCCCATGATCCGTTGAAGTTGCCGCGGCGATAAAGCAGTGTATCATCTGCGGTCTTACCGATCACCTCGGTCAGATCATCAAGGAACGGCGCGCGTTCGGCGTCGATTGCGGCGGCCACGTCGGCATCCGGTGTAATCACATCCGCGAAAATCGGGATCAGCTTGTGGCGGAAACCCATCATGCGCCCGTCGCGCACATCCAGATCAACGCGGCTGACGAATTTCCCGTTCGAGCCGGAGGCGACGATGATCGTTTCACCGATCAGGACGGGTTCGGGCAGCGCATCATGTGTGTGCCCGGAAAGAATGACGTCAATGCCACTGACCCGCTCGGCCATTTTCTTGTCTACGTCGAAACCGTTGTGCGACAGGCAGACAACCAGTTCAGCGCCCTGCCCGCGCACCTCGTCCACCATTTCCTGCATGCGCTGGTCGCGGATGCCGAAGGAGTATTCGGGGAACATCCAGCCCGGGTTGGCGATGGGCATGTAGGGAAACGCCTGTCCTATCACGGCGATCTTGGTGCCGCCGCGTTCGAACATCTTGTACGGCG
>CBDTVH010000470.1:0-2648 GCA_965363665.1 uncultured Yoonia sp.
TGAGTTGCAAGAGCGTCTGGCAACGATCGACCGGGCGCAGACGAACATTGAAAAACTATCGGGCGACGTGCTGTCATTGCAGGACATCCTGTCAAACAAGCAACGACGCGGCATGTTTGGTGAGATCCAGCTACAGGATATCGTGTCAAAGGCCTTACCTGCCGACAGCTATACGTGGCAAGCGACCCTCTCCAACAACAGCCGCCCGGATTGCCTGGTGCATTTGCCAAATCCGCCCGGCCCCATCGTCATCGACGCCAAGTTCCCTTTGGAAGCCTATGAGGCCCTGATGGCGACCGAAACCAAGGCAGAGCGGGACCGCGCGCTGACCACCTTTGGCAACGCAATCAGAACCCATATCAAGAAAATATCTGACAGTTACCTGATCGAGGGCGAAACGGCCGACGGGGCTCTGATGTTCCTGCCGTCCGAGGCCGTCTATGCCGAACTGCACAGCCGCCTGCCCCATGTGGTGCGCGAGGGGTTCAGCGCGCGCGTCTGGATCGTATCACCGACAACATGCATGGCCACGTTGAACACCATGCGCGCGATCCTGAAAGATGCGCGGATGCGCGAACAGACCGGTGAAATTCGCAAGGCGCTGCGGATGTTGCACCGTGACGTGGAGATTATCGGTGAAAAGGCAGGCAAGTTGGAAACACACCTGCGGCAGGCGGGTGAGGATGTGTCAGGTGTGCTGACAGCAGCAACGCGGGCAGGCAAACGGGCCGACCGGTTGGATAACTTCGATTTTGAAGAGTTGGCACCGGATGAAGAGCCAAAGATCGTACCGTTGGCATCGCCAAAACTATAGCACTTAACGAAGGAAAATCGCTATGGGCGCTTGGGATGTCCGGCAATTCGGCAACGACACCGCATTGGACTTTGCAGCAGAAATCAGGACTTTTGCTGATGTGCGGGCAGTGATCGAGGATGACAGCAAATTTGCGCCCGACCTGGATTCTGATGAAGCCTGCATCGCGCTGGCCGCCTGCGAAGTGCTGGCTACGGCTCTTGGTCGTCCACCCGAAGACTTGCCTGAGATGGTGCACGTCCCTGCGCAAGAGGTCACACCCGCGTTACTCAATACCGCCATCGGATTGATCACCCATATTCGCAGAAATTCCGAGTTGGCCGAACTTTGGGAAGAAGCGGAAGAAGGCGAAACATGGCAAGCGTCACTCGACGGTTTGCTAAAGCGGCTTGATCAGTCCAAACCCTACAAAGCCGCACCTGAAAACCCAAAAAGGGACGAACCACCAGAGGATTTCATCGGCTATTGCTACATCTGCTACGGCATGGTGACCGAGCGGGACGGACTGGAGTTTACCTATGGTGATCCTGACGGCGGATCACTTTCAAACTACCCACATCGCAAATGTATCGAAACCAAAGTGGAAGAGCCCGGGCCGTATTGGAACGATGACGGATCACCGACGCCCGTGATGCATCGCGCGCTCATGCGCGGCTTGGGCTACGACCGCTAAAAGAATACCCCGGCTTTCGCCGGGGCAGTGTGAGTGGAGTGGTCTTGGGAAATCCCGGTTAAATTCCGATAAACTTCTGTGCGATCCGTGGCACCAGCCCGCTGAACCGCAACGGTGCGTCTGTCGCCGCAAGGCAGATGCAATCCATACCTTCTTCCGCGACAGGCGTGTGCTGCAAATCTTCGTTCGCAACTTCAACATCACCCGCGCCAAAGCGGTCTTCTTCGTCGGTGAAAGCACCCTGCAATACCAGCGTCAGTTCCGTCCCCCGGTGACCATGATCAGGCACGGCGGTTCCGGCAGGAATACGCAGCAGGCGCACGCTTGCGTCCTTTGACGTTTTCAGCACCAGTTGGCTGACACCACCGCCGACCTTGCGCCATTTCAGGCTGTCCAGATCGCCGCCGACATAATCTTGTAAGGGGCCGGGAAAGACACTGTTCCGTGACCGCGCGGGTACGGGCTTTTCAGCGAGCTTGCCGCTGTCGATCATCGCAAGCGTTGCAGCCAGCGCGTCTTCGGCCACTTCAACCGGCTCTGCATCCAACATGACCTCGCCGCCGACCGCGTCGTATTCGGCCAATGCCGCGCGGCAAGTGTCGCACATGGAAATATGTGTGGCCACGACCAGGCTGAAGGCTTCGGGTAACGTTCCCGCAGCGTATCCTATCAAAAGTGGCTCGGTCAGGTGGTGTTTGATCTGTTTCATATCGTTCATCATTTCATTGCGTGGCGCAGCCGATCCAGCGCCAACCTAATCCGCGATTTGATCGTCCCCAGCGGCAATCCCGTCTCTGCGGCAATTTGACTGTGGCTCAGCTCGCCAAAGTAGGCGCGCTCGATCAGTTTTCTCTGTTCTGCGGGCAATGTGGCCAAGGCCTGCCCGAGTTGTTCCGTTTCTTGTTGCAGACCTATCGCATCGGCCTGATCAGGCTCTGCTTCGGGTCCCCATGGCAGGTCTTCGGGTTCTGGCCTGCGTTGTTTGCGCAGAATGTCGATCTTGCGATTTCGGGCTATTGTGAAAATCCATGTGGATACACTCGCCTTCGTGGGATCGAACATATGGGCCTTGTTCCAAAGGGTCGCCATGACCTCCTGTGTACATTCTTCTGCCAGATCCGGGCTGGCCCCCGATTTCATCAAAAACGACTTCACCCGTGG
>CBDTVH010000471.1:0-2637 GCA_965363665.1 uncultured Yoonia sp.
CGGCGGGATACATTGGCGTGCCCAGCCCGTCGACGACCGAGCCGCCCTTGAACACTGCCGACCCGGCGACCAGAACATCCGCACCGGCCGCAACCACCAAAGGTGCGGTCGTTGGATCAACACCACCATCAATTTCGATGTGAATGGGACGGTCGCCGATCATGGCCCGCAGATCGCGCACTTTCTCGATCTGGCTGTGAATGAACTTTTGCCCGCCAAAGCCGGGGTTCACGGTCATGACGCAGACCAGATCGACCATATCCAGCAGCGTTTCAACAGTCGCGGCGGGGGTGCCGGGGTTCAGTGCCACACCCGCTTTCGCTCCTGCCCCGCGGATCGCCTGCAAGGTACGGTGTATA
Source organism: uncultured Yoonia sp. (assembly GCA_965363665.1). Classification (GTDB taxonomy): domain Bacteria; phylum Pseudomonadota; class Alphaproteobacteria; order Rhodobacterales; family Rhodobacteraceae; genus Yoonia. The sequence goes on from CBDTVH010000471.1 coordinate 360, forward strand.
TGCGGCCCTGCTTCGACATGCGCGGTGATCACATCGGCACCCGCCTTGGCAAAACCTTCGATGTAGGGATCGACGGGTGCGATCATCAGGTGCACATCCATGACACCTTTGATGTGGGGTCGAATGGCCGCGCAGGTGGCCGGGCCGAAGGTGATATTGGGCACAAAATGCCCGTCCATCACATCGACATGAACCCAATCGGCACCCTGCGCTTCGATCGCTTCACACTCTGCGCCGAAGTTGGCAAAATCTGCTGACAGGATCGACGGGGCGATTTTGATTGAGCGGTCAAAGGTCATTGGACACCTCACTTGGTTGGCATGATCAGGCCATAACTTGCGATGGGTGGTTTGTCACGTCGATGTCGTGCGATTCGGCAAGGCAGAACTGAATCGCTGAACGTGATGGGGTATCACTGAAAATTTAGGCCGAAAACCGCCATGAAAGGTGGGCCCGGTACGCGTCGGAAAGTTTCATGCTGCGCTGCAGCAATCACTGTGCTATTTTGATGTCATGATACAGACACTCAGACACGCAGACATTCTGACAGAGGGCGCACAGATCCGCCTGACCCGTGCAACTCTTGCACCGTCGCGACCAAGAAACCTGCACGATCACGACTTTTATGAGCTGTTCTGGGTCCAAAACGGACGCGTCAGACATCACCTGCCCGAGCAGGCTGCGACGCTAAGCGAAGGCGACGTTGTCTTTCTGCGCCCGGGCCAATCACACGCCCTGCAAGGGCGCGGCGAACATGCCCTGGTCGTGTCGCTTTGCATTCACCCCGCGACGATCACTGCGCTTGCCGAACGGCATCCCGGCATGGAGGGTCATCTATTCTGGTCGGAAAGCGGGCCTGTTCAGACCCACCGCGATATACGGCAGTTGGCCGCACTGAATCACGCTGCCGTGCAACTGGAAAACAGCGCGTGCAATACACTGGCAGCAGAGGCTTTCCTGCTGCCCCTTTGTGCGGAACTGACGGCGGAAACCTTTGCCGACGATATGCCTGACTGGTTGATGCAGGCCTGCTCAGCCGCGAAATCACCCGAAGTTTTTCGCAACGGATCTGCTGGAATGGTCGCAATCGCGGGCAAAGCGCACCCGCACGTCAGCCGCATGATGCGCAAGTATCTGGGGCAGACACCATCGGACTATGTCAACCACATCCGTATGCAGCATGCGGCGCGCGCGTTGACCACCGACAATGAACCGATCAGTGAAATCGCGGCCGATTGCGGAATTCCCAACATGTCCCATTTCCACAAACTGTTCCGCGCAGCGCACGGGATCACGCCACTGCAATACCGTCAAAAATTTCAAAGGCAGGTTGTCCAACCAAGCTAAATGACACGCGACGTTGTCGCAGAACATAGCATTTGACCAAACGGTCAAAACTTGCCAAGAGTGCGCCAAAGTGCCACCCTGATCAGGCACCGCAGGAGGCCACCTTGCAAACGACACACTCCCCCACGTTGACCACGTCGCAGCTGCCGCAAATCCATACGCCGCGTAACGAAGGCATGTCCCTGGACCTGGATTGGGTTATGGCCGTTCAGGCAAATACATCCGCCATTGAAAGACGCGCGGCCACCTTGCCGGGGCGGCGCAGCGTCAAGAAAGACTATCAGGCGGCATGGCTGTGCAAAGCGATCAGCCTGATGGATCTGACCACCCTGTCCGGCGACGACAGTGAAGGCCGCGTGCGCCGCCTTTGCGCAAAGGCACGCCAACCCGTCGCCCAACCCATCCTCGAAGCCTTGGGGATGGAGGGTCTGACCACCGGTGCCGTCTGCGTCTATCATGACATGGTGCCGACGGCGGTGGACGCGCTGCAAGGCACGCATATCCCCGTCGCCGCAGTCTCCACAGGCTTTCCGGCTGGCCTCTCGCCTTTCCACCTGCGCATCGCCGAAATCGGCGAAAGCGTCGCGGCCGGGGCGCAGGAGATCGATATCGTGATCAGCCGCCGCCATGTGCTGACCGGGAACTGGCAGGCACTATACGATGAAATGAAGGAAATGCGCGCTGCTTGCGGTGATGCCCATGTCAAAGCGATCCTCGCGACGGGCGAACTCGGCACGCTGCGCAATGTGGCGCGCGCCTCGCTGGTTTGCATGATGGCCGGGGCCGATTTCATCAAGACATCGACCGGCAAAGAACCCATCAACGCGACCCTGCCCGTCACCCTGACGATGATCCGCGCCATCCGCGACTATCAGGACCGGACCGGCATCAAAGTCGGCTACAAACCCGCAGGTGGGATCAGCAAAGCCAA
>CBDTVH010000472.1:0-2629 GCA_965363665.1 uncultured Yoonia sp.
ACGCGATGGCGGCGCTTGTGTTTGAACTGCTGGATCGCGGTCCTGATCAGATGGGCGTAAGCGATGCCGCCCGCCGGGTCGAGGTTATCTGTTCGCCGGGTGTGAGTGCGCTACAGGGGGCGGCAGCCCGTGCTGGCGCACCTTTGGGTCATGATTTTTGTGCAATTTCCTTGTCGGATCTGCTGACCCCGCGTGAGGATATCGTGAAGCGGCTGAGGGCCGCTGCCATGGGTGATTTCGTCATCGCGTTCTATAATCCGGTGTCGATGCGACGCCGGACCCTGCTGGCAGAAGCGCGTGATATTCTGTTGCAGCATCGCCCGGCCGATACGCCCGTGATGCTGGCGTCGTCACTGGGTCGGCCGGAAGAGCATGTGCGCTACCGCAGGCTGGATGCGCTGGAGGTGGATGAGGTTGATATGCTGACGGTTGTCTTGGTCGGATCGTCCCATTCGCGTCTGGTGCATTTGGGCGAACGGCCGCGGATGTATACGCCGCGCGGGTATGCCCGCAAGATTGATGGGGATCTGGCAGGATGACGCTTTTTGGCTGGCGCCAAATGCGCCCCACCCGCCATCCCGGTGCGCGCCGCGCGGAAGTTTGATTGGACGAAGAAAGATGAGGAACTCGCGATGACCGTATACTTTATTGGCGCAGGCCCTGGTGATCCTGAGTTGCTGACCTTGAAGGCGGCGCGGATCATTGGGGCGTGTCCGGTCTGTCTTTATGCCGGGTCGCTTGTCCCTGCCGAGGTAGTTGCCTGCGCGCCTGATGATGCGTTGGTGATGGATACCGCACCGATGACCTTGGACGATACGCATGGTGAAATCCTCAAGGCGCATGCAAAAGGGCAGGATGTGGCGCGCGTGCATTCGGGTGATCCATCGCTTTATGGTGCGATTGCGGAGCAGATACGCCGTTTAAAAGCCGACGGGATCGACTATCAGATTATACCTGGCGTGCCGGCCTATGCCGCCGCTGCTGCGGCACTGGGCACAGAGTTGACGGTGCCGGAGGTGGCGCAGTCGATTATTCTGACACGCATGTCCATGAAATCGACCGGGATGCCCGCAGGCGAGACGCTTGAGAATTTTGCGCGCACAGGCGCGACCCTTGCCATTCATCTGGGCATTCGGGCGCTGCGCGAGATTGAACGGCAGTTGGTCCCGCATTATGGCGAGAATTGTCCGGTTGCCGTGATTTATCGTGTCGGCTGGCCTGATCAGATGATCATTCGTGGCACTTTGATGGATGTCCGTGAAAAGGTGCGGGCTGCGAAAATTACCCGCACAGCCTTGATTTTGGTGGGCCCTGCTTTGGCTGATTCGCACGGTTTTCCGGACTCAGCGCTCTATGATGCAGCGAAACCGCATGTGCTGCGGCCCCGTGTGAAGGCTTAAATTAAGGCCTTTCTGCGCTGCGGCGGAAAATGTCATTTAATATTTACCTTTCTCAGGGCATCTTTGAGGCGTCTGGAGGGGCTTGTTATGTATACGTTTTTGCCTGATGCGGTACGTCAGGGTTTGGAAGAAGCGCGCAAGGCTGCGCTGAAGCGCAAGGATCGCCTGTCGGTGCACGATGGCGATGCCACTTATCGGATCCGCCGGTTCTGGGACGGGGGTTTTGCCCTTGATCTTGAAGGGTCAGAACGGTTGCGCGGCCATGTCGATATTTATGACGGTCCCAAGCACCTTTATACGTGCCTTGTCATGTCGTCAGTGGACGAAGATGACGAGCGTGTTTTCGAGTTCAAGTGGGCAACGCCGGTGGCAACAGAACCTGCCGCAGACTTTGTGCGCCCGGATTTCGTGCCTGCGGGTCTGATCAGCCGTTAGTCTTAACTCATTGCAAGTCCGAGAAGGCGTCTTGCATTCTGCGGACGGCTTCTTCGACTTTTGCAGTTTGGGTCGCCAGGTTGAACCGCATGAAGGTTTCTCCTCCGCTGCCGAACGTCGGACCCTGCGAGACGGCGATCTTCGCATTGTCGCGAATGCGCGCCGCGACTTCGTCATGCGTCATGCCGGTTCCCGAAAAATCGACCCAGGCCAGGTAAGTTGATTGCAGCGGCATCGACCAGACGCCGGGGATTGCGTTGATGCCGGCGTTGAAGATTTCGCAGTTGGATTGCAGATGGGCGATCTGCGCATCGGCCCAAGCGGCACCTTCGGGTGAGTAGGCCGCGGTGATCATGGTGATACCCAGCACGGAAGGTTTGTAATCCAGCGTTGAAAGCCGCTTGCGCATGGCCGCACGCAGGTCGGGGTCAGCGATGATCATGTTGCCTGTCCGCTGCCCTGCGATGTTGAAGGTCTTGGAGGGGGCCGTCAGGTAGATGGTGGTATCGGTGTGGTCTGGCGCTGCCGTCGCCATGGGGACAAAACTGTTGCCGGGGTAAACAAGGTCATGGTGGATCTCATCGCTGACCAGTCGCATGCCGTTGCTGCGGGCAAAGTCGGAAACGGCGCGCAGTTCATCAGATGTCCAGACGCGGCCTGATGGGTTTTGCGGGGAACACCAGATCAGCATTGTTTCATTCCCCGTCAGACGAGATTGTGCGTCTTGCAGATCAAGCACATAGGTTTCGCCATCGCGCACCAAGGGACATTCTGTAACGACCCGGCCTGACTTT
>CBDTVH010000473.1:0-2628 GCA_965363665.1 uncultured Yoonia sp.
GTTTTCCGTGGCGGTTCTGTGACCGATCCAAGCGCCTATGGCGACAACATTCGCGCGATCAGGGCCGCTGCAAGCTAGGTCCCTCTGCACAAAACCTGCACATTTGCCCCGGCGCCTTTGCACGGCGCACCCCTAAGTCCGTTTTAAACATAATGGAAAGGGACGGATATGGTTGTACGAGGTGTGCCGCATCGGATTGCGAAAGATGGGTGGTGGTTGGATGATGCCGATCCGCCCAACGGCGTGCGCGCCGGGTTGGTCCTTGTCGGTGCAGTTTTCCTGGCAGATGTCTTGGTCTGGGATTTCCGGCCCGGTCTTGGCTTTGCCGTCTGGATGATTGTGCTGGGCGCGGCCATCGCCTTGACGATAGCCAGAACAATCGCTTTGACGCGTTTGCGCAGCGCCACGGCGGTTCTTTTGATCGCGGCCCTGCCGTTGGTTGAGGTCGTTCAATTCGGCACGGTGATGATCGCCCTGCTGGGGCTTTTTGCATTCGGCGTGATGATCACGGCGGACGAATGGGACGCATCACGCCTTTGGCGCGCTGTTGCCCGTATTCCGGGCTATGGTTTGGTCCAGACGGTACGCGATGCCTTTGCAATGCGTGTGCCGATCCCGACAAAGGGCGGCTTTCGCGGTGTCCTTTTTGATTGGGCGCTGCCGGTCGGGATTGGTGCTGTTTTCGCCATTTTGATGGTCGCTGCAAATCCGCTTTTGGATAGATGGCTGATCGCGGTTTTTGATATTGATCCCGGCTTTCTGCCGCGCGGTGAACGTGTCGTCTTCTGGGGTTTCATCGCGCTGGCGATCTGGCCGCTGTTGCGGCTGACAACGATGATGCCCGCCCTGACCCGTGATAACGGGGGCCGTTTGCGCCGCCTGCGGTCGGGTTATCTGAACGCGCGTTCGGTGCGCCGCGCTCTTATCGTGTTCAATCTGATCTTTCTAACGCAAACGACCCTTGATCTGGGCTACTTGTGGGGTGGTTTCGCTCTGCCAGAGGGAATGACCTATGCCCAATATGCCCACCGCGGCGCCTATCCATTGTTGGCGACCGCGCTGCTGGCCGGTCTGTTCGCACTGCTGGCGCAACCATACCTGGGGGTTGGATCGGGGGTCCGGCGTTTGCTTTACCTGTGGATCGGGCAAACCGTTGTACTGGTCATCTCGTCTATTCTGCGTCTTGATCTATATGTCGATGTCTACGGGCTGACGCGCCTGCGTTTTGCGGCATTTGTCTGGATGATCGTTGTCGCTTTGGGGCTGATCCTGATCATCATGCAGATGGTCGGACGGCAAAAGATTGGCTGGTTTGTTCAGCGCGCGTTCGGTCTGGGCGTGCTTGCGATCTATTTGTGTAATCTGGTCAACATCGACGGCTACATTGCGCGCCATAACCTCGCGGACAACGGCAACAATGACTATTATCTTTGCGGACTAAGCGAGGGTGCCATCCCCGCAATCCGGGCGCACGAAGCTGAAACCGGCACGCAGGTATGTGGCCGGTATCGCCCCTATCTATCAGTCCGCTCGGATTGGCGCGAATGGGGCTACCGGAACGCGCGTCTGCACCGTAGTTTGGCGGCGATGGAGAGCGAACTATGATCCTGGTGGCAGACGACGACGCCCAGATCCGCGATATCGTGCGGATCGCGTTGACACAGGCAGGTTTGGGTGTGGCCGAGGCCGGCGATGGGCGCGCAGCACTTGAAAAGGCCGAGAGCCTGCGGCCCGATTTGATTATCCTTGATATCGGTATGCCGGAAATGGATGGATTGAAGGTGTGCCGCGCGCTGCGCAAGACGTCCGAAGTACCGATCCTGTTCCTGACAGCGCGTGCAGATGAGATAGACCGCGTTGTCGGGCTGGAGTTGGGGGCGGATGATTATGTCTCCAAGCCGTTTTCGCCGCGTGAGTTGGTGGCGCGGGTGCGTGCGATCCTGAAGCGCAGCAATGGCGAAGTGTCTGATCAGGTGGTGCTGCGGCGTGGCATTGTCAGCGTCGATCCGGCACGGCACCTTTGCCACGTCAATGACGAAGCGGTTACCCTGACCTCACGCGAAATGGACCTTTTGGAACGTTTGATCGCGCGTCCCGATCACGTGATGTCGCGGCCACAGCTGGTCGACGCGATCTATGGCACGAATGTGAATGTCAGTGACCGCACCATGGACAGCCATCTGCGTAATCTGCGCAGCAAACTGTCAAAGGCAGGCTGCGCAGACGCGATCGAGACCGTGCATGGCGTTGGCATCAGGATGGGTGCATGCCGCGGCGTGTGATCCGCAAATGGCGTCCGCCGCTGGCGCTGGTTTTGGGGGGCACGCTTGCTGCGGTGTTCTTTCTGCCGCTGATCGGGATTGGATATTTCCGCGTGGCCGGTGGTGTGCTGGGCTGGGCCGAGACATCGTGGATGATCGGCTGGATGGCTTTTTTCGCCACGGTCATTCTTGGCGTATTGCTGTGGCGCTTGGTCCTACAACCGGTTCGGGCTTTGACAGCCTATGCCGAGAGTGAGGGTCAACTGGCCGCGCCGACCCATTTTGGCACACCGGAATTTTCCCAACTGGGTCAAGCCGTTTTGCAAATGACCTCTGCCTTGCGCGGCCGCGAGGCTGTTTTGCGGTC
>CBDTVH010000474.1:0-2620 GCA_965363665.1 uncultured Yoonia sp.
CCCGCGCAAAAGAAATCGCCGCCGCCACCGGCCCAGATCCGGCCCGTGTCAGGGTCAGCGGCCATATGGCCGATTGACCAGCCGTTGCAGAAAGGGCCGCGCACGGACCAATCGGTTCGGTCTGCTGTCCCGTCAATCAGGAATGCACCCTTTGTGGTGCCGATAAGGATCGTGGGGATGGGATCAGACATCTGCGATCTCCGACTCGGGATAACCGCGATCTTAACACAGGCGCGATTATCTCCAAAATCTTCAGATAGCTTGCGGCACCGATTTCCGGGCTTCCGTCTTTGGTCCAATTGCGCTACCATTACCACCATGATGAACCGAGCAACAATAGCAAACCGACGCCGACGCTAAACCGCGCCGCCCTTTGCCACGTTTATCGTAAACCCCTAACATTATTGACAGCTCTGGTTTGGTCCTGCACCAATTCAGCTTATGCTTAAGGAAGATCGCCATGATCGCATCTATTCTGCCGACCTATTCACGCGCGCCCCTGACATTCGTGTCCGGGACAGGCTCCTGGTTGACCGAGGCCGACGGGCGACGCTTTCTGGATTTGGGGGCCGGGATCGCGGTGAATGCGCTGGGCCACGCCCATCCGGCATTGGTTGCGGCCCTGTCGGATCAGGCGAATGCGCTGTGGCATGTATCAAACCTTTATAACATTCCCGCACAGCAGCAGTTGGCGGACGCGTTGGTGGACAAGACCTTCGCTGACACCGCTTTCTTTACCAATTCGGGCACCGAGGCGTGTGAGCTGGCCGTCAAGATGGCGCGCAAATATTGGTACGACAAAGGTCAGCCCGAGCGGACCGAGATCATCACCTTTTCGGGGTCCTTTCACGGGCGCTCCAGTGCCGGTATCGCGGCTGCCGGCTCTGAGAAGATGACCAAAGGGTTCGGCCCGCTTCTGCCGGGCTTTACCCATCTGGAATTTGGTGACCACGAGGCGCTGCAAGCAGCCGCGACGGATCGGATCGCGGCCATCATGGTCGAACCGGTGCAGGGTGAGGGTGGTATCAGACCATTGCCCGATGCCTGCCTGAAAGGTCTGCGCGATCTGTGCGACACGCATGGCATCCTGATGATCCTTGATGAGGTGCAGTGCGGCATGGGCCGGACCGGCAAGCTTTTCGCGCATGAATGGGCTGGCGTGACGCCGGATATCATGATGGTTGCAAAAGGCATCGGCGGCGGCTTTCCCCTTGGGGCTGTTCTGGCGACCGAAAACGCGGCCTCCGGCATGACGGCAGGCACGCATGGGTCCACCTATGGCGGCAACCCTCTGGCCTGCGCGGTCGGCGCCAAAGTCATGGAGATCGTGTCCGATGATGCCTTTCTGGCCGAGGTAAACCGCAAAGCGGGTCTGATGCGGCAAAGGCTGGAAGGGCTGGTTGCAGCACATCCGGACGTATTCGAAGGGGTGCGGGGCGCTGGTCTGATGCTTGGGCTGAAGTGCAAGGCCACCAACACTGACGTGGTGAACGCGGGCTTTGCCCATGGTCTGCTGACCGTCCCTGCCGCCGACAATGTGGTGCGATTGCTTCCTGCGTTGAACATCCCTGATGAGGACATCGGGCTTGCGGCAGATAAACTCGATGCCGTGGCGTCCCATGTGAAGGAGGCCAATGCGTAATTACGCGTTCCGTTCCCTGACCGAGGCTGACTTGCCTTTGATGCGCCGCTGGCTGGCCACGGCGCATGTCAAGGTTTGGTGGCCGGATGCGGACAAGCAGATTGCGCTGATGGAAAAAGACATGAACAACCCCGATATCAACATGCAGTTGGTCAGCCTGATCAATCACCCGTTCGCCTATATCCACGATCATGATGCGCGCGCCTTTGCCATGCCGCAATACGCGGACCTGCCGTATGGCGCGCGTGTGATGGCCACCTTTGTGGGCGACAATGATTTTCTGGGGCAGGGACATTCGGTCGGCTATATTCAGGCGCACACCCGCGCTTTGCGGGTCAAGCACCCTATGGTCGCCGTCGGCCCCGGCACGACAGACACCCGCACCATCAGCATCTACCGCCAGGCTGGTTTCATGAACCGAAGGCTGGCGACCACGCGCGAAGGACGTCTTGTCCAAGTGATGACCCACCTCTGATTTGACTGGCCTTGAGCGGCCCAACAAAAAGCGAAATGCATGACCCATTTTCTGGATATTGATACAACCCCCACTGACGCCCTGCGCGACATCATCGACAACGCACGGGCGATGAAAACCGCACGCGCGGGTAAACCCAAAGGCACGCCCGATGCCGAACAGCCGCTGGCGGGCCATATGGTTGCGCTGATCTTTGAAAAACCTTCGACCCGGACACGGGTATCCTTTGATGTCGGCGTGCGTCAGATGGGTGGTCAGACCATGGTGCTGTCAGGGGCTGACATGCAACTGGGCCACGGCGAGACGATCGCGGATACCGCAAGGGTGCTGTCGCGCTATGTCGATCTGATCATGATCCGAACCTTTGAAGAGCAGACACTGCTGGATATGGCCGAATATGCGACCGTCCCTGTGATCAACGGGCTGACGAACCGGACCCATCCTTGCCAGATCATGGCGGATATCATGACGTTCGAGGAACATAACGGCCCGATCAAGGGCAA
>CBDTVH010000475.1:0-2619 GCA_965363665.1 uncultured Yoonia sp.
GTGACGGCGGCCTGCACAGCCATTGCCGCCTCGACCGCAGCATCCTCATCTGCTGCATGGACCACGCAAAGTGGATCGCCTCGCGTGACAGCCGCGCCCAGATCAACCACCTCGGTCAATCCGACGGCGGGGTCAACATGGTCGGTTTCCACCCTGCGCCCACCCCCCAGACCGACAACGGCAAGACCCAGCGCCTCACCATCAATCGCAGCGATATGCCCCGTGGCAGGTGCGGTCACTTCGCCGACCACAGGTGCCTTGGGCAAATGTGTGTGCCAATCATGTGCCATATCGGGCGGCCCACCCAAGGCCGCGATCATCTGGGCAAACCTTTCCATCGCAGCACCAGAGCTGATGGCGGTCTTGACCTGCGCAACCGCCGACGCGGTATCTTCGCCCTGCATCATCAATAGCTGCGCACAAAGCCCAACTGTCAGATCGTAAAGGCGGGGGGCTACGGATGTGTCGCCGGCCATGATCTCCATACAAACACCGACCTCTACCGCGTTGCCCAGCGCGGGGGCCAGCGGTTGGTTCATGTCAGTGATCAAGGCGGCAGTTTTACAGCCTGCCCCGTTGGCTGCGTCAACCAAAGCCCGCGCCAATGCGCGCGCATCGTCATGCGTTTTCATAAACGCGCCAGAGCCGCATTTGACATCAAGGATAAGGCTTTCCAGCCCTGCCGCCAGCTTCTTTGACAGGATCGACGCTGTAATCAGATCAATGCTCTCTACCGTCGCGGTCACGTCACGGATCGCGTAGAGGCGGCGGTCGGCGGGGGCAATCTGGCCCGTGGCGCTGACAATGGCGCAACCAACCTCACGCGTGATCAGGCGCAACTGTTTCTCAGACACGTTGATATTCAGCCCCGGGATCGCCTCAAGTTTATCAAGCGTCCCCCCGGTATGGCCCAGACCACGCCCCGAAATCATCGGCACATAGGCCCCGCAGGCCGCAAGCACCGGCGCAAGGATTAGCGACACGCAGTCACCGACACCGCCCGTTGAATGTTTATCAATCACCGGACCGGGCAAATCCCATCGCATGACATCGCCACTAGCGCGCATCCCTTGTGTTAAGGCCACGCGGCCTTCATCGGTCAAGCCATTCAGGACCACGGCCATCGCGAATGCACCTGCCTGTGCGTCACTTACAGCACCAGAGGCCAGACCTTTGGCAAACCATGTCAGTTCGTCCTGACTGGGGGTCTGTTTGCCGCGGACCTTGGCGATGATGGCGCGGGCGTCCATATCAGACACGGCTCATATAGTCGGCATCAAAACTTCCCGGCAAAAGGGCAGACACGGTCGTTTCATGCACAACACCGTCTGTCGTGGCCAAGGTGACCCGGACATCGCCTGCCGCAAATTCAGCGATCTTTTGACGGCATCCACCGCAGGGGCTGACCGGTTTGGGGCTATCGGCAATGACGGCGATTTCGACAATGGCCGTATCGCCGCCCGCAACCATAGCCGCAATCGCGCCTGCCTCGGCACAGGTGCCTTCAGGATAGGCGACGTTTTCGACATTGCAGCCTGTATACACAGTGCCTGACGCAGCCTTCAACGCCGCCCCGACCTTGAAATGCGAGTATGGCGCATATGCGTTTTCACGCACCATTGCAGCGGATTCAATCAATGACATGCGGGCCTCCGTTGTTGTGTGACAGACTGTGCCGCCACGCGGCGCGATGCAAGGGCAAGATGGAACCAACAGTCAACGTCGGGGTTGATCTGTTACCAATACCAAGGAGGTCCAACAATGCCGACACCACCTAATGTTCTTGGCGATCAGATGCTACCTGACGGCCCCCAAGATCCCGACGCCCCGATGACCGAACAACAGGCAGATATACTGCGGACGCTTTGTGAAAGCGCCGGAGAGCCGTTCGACGGTGGACTGACCCAAGCTGCCGCCCACGAGCGCATCGAGTTGCTACGCGAGCAGGTGAACAACACACAAAACCTCTAGCGCGTGGTGAAGGTGCCGGGTAAGGCGACCTCAAGCAATTCGATGTCATCCGATGGATCGGCATAACAGGTCTGCATTCCGGGCGGGATCACAAACGCATCGCCCGGAGCCAGCTTGTATGGCTCCTTGCTCTCGCCTTTCAAGGTCATTGTGCCTTCCATCACGAAGGTAAAGTGAATGTCCGCATCGTGGCTGCGCCAAACCGGATCACCCTGACCTTTGCGAAGAACATGCACGCCAGCAACGCCCTTTGTGTTTGCTGCAATCGTGGTGTCGCGCGCCACAAAACCAGGCAAGCGCGCGGATTTCCATTCAGCCTTTGCCCCCTCATTGAAGACAAACTTCTGACCCTGCCATTCGCGATCAGGGCGCAGGTGCGGGGTGGGCAATACCATGTCATGATCAATCTCGGTGATATGCTCGGCAGGCACGCCAATCTCGATCACCTCGATCCCGTCAGAGGCTTCCAGCACGCGGTGCCTGATTTCTGGCGGCTGGATAAAGCAGTCACCGGCGGTCAACCGGATAGGCGGGCCCTGATCTTCGTAGACAACATCAACCCAGCCCCGATAGCAAAAGATCAACTGAAACCCGACTTTGTGGAAATGCACCATATCCGGCACCGGGCCGCCGTCAGGAATACGAATA
>CBDTVH010000476.1:0-2598 GCA_965363665.1 uncultured Yoonia sp.
ATGGCCGTAGGTGTCGTTTACCGCCTTGAAGTGATCGATATCAATCATCATGACCGCCAATTCGCGCCCCGATTTGCGTGACTGATCGGCCAGCCGGGCCAAATGAGGTTCTACATAACGGCGGTTGAAAAGACCTGTCAGCGGGTCGGTCACAGCTGCATTCAGCCCGTTACGCACTGTATCTCGCAACTTGTCGTGCTGCCTTTTGCGCGCGATCAATCGCTTTGCGCGCAAGGTGATTTCAACGGCATCGCTGGTGTTGGGCACAATGTCATCTGCGCCAAGATCAAGGAACATCGCGGCAATTTCGGGCCTGTCTGCGGGCACTACAACCAGTTGCATGGCCTGCCGTGTTTGGGCCCGTGCGCGCAAGTCGGAGACAAGGCCAAAATACCCGGTTTGACCGGCATCAACCCCGCTGGCATCAATGACAAACAGGTCATGCGCGGCGGAACCGTTCTCGGACTTCAAGACCTCAGGCGGCTGCAGGCAATGGACCGTGTTGCGCAGACCATTGCGTAGCCCAATTGCGAGGCTGCTTTGATCAGATTTTTCAAATGACAACACGGCAATCTGGGCCGCACCGTCAAATCCGGCTTTGTGTTCTTCGAACCCAAGTGCGCGGCTGGTGCCTTCGCGCAGTTGCAATTCTTCATTGGTGCTACGCACCCGCAGCAAGCTCCGAATGCGCGCCAGCAAAAGGGCGTCATTGACCGGATGCGGCAGAACATCGTCTGCACCTGCATCCAGGGCTGCGAACCGCGCTCTGGATGTATCCGCGACCCCCACGGCAATGATCGAGATGGTCGATGTAGCGGGCGTGCGTCGCAGGTCGTAGCAGAGGCTGTGCTGGTCTTCGACGGCATCTGACAGGTTCATCAGAATCAGGTCAGGTCGATTGTCCGCGATGATGTTCACCGCTTCGGCCTTAGTTGCGCAAACGTCGACGGCAAACTGTGCAGCCAGCATTTTCACCTTCAAAACGATTCTGTTCGTGGCGACAGTATCTACGATCAGTATACGACCCGGCATTTCTTGCCCCTATCTGAGGGCGATCAGCCCCTATTTGATGCAGACAGAGTCGCTTAGAATGGTTAAGAAACGGTTTCCGACGGCGTAGGATAAACAAATGCAACCAGAACAAGCTGAAGTGATCGCCCTCAAAGCGTTGGCCTGGCTCGCTTCAGACGATGAATTGTGCCCGGTCTTTCTGGGTGCGTCAGGTGGGTCGGTTGACGACCTGCGCGACCGCGCAACCGACCCCGCATTTCAGGCTGCTGTGCTGGAATTCATCACAATGGACGATGCCTGGGTCATCGCGTTTTGTGACAGCATAGGGCTGGGTTACGATCAGCCTTTGCGCGCCCGCTACGCATTGCCCGGTGCGGAAAGCGTGCACTGGACCTAAAGGTCAATCTTGATTGTACCGTTGGGTTCCGCCGCGCGGCTTTGGCAAAGGATGATCGTGTTTTTGCGCTGCGCCTTTGACAGCACAAAGTCGCGGTGATCGACCGCACCGTCCAGCAACCCGCATTTGCAAATCCCGCACAGCCCGTCAGAGCATTTGATGTCAACGCGTATGCCTGCCGCGTTCAGCGCATCTGCGGCTGTTTCATCGGCGGCGACTTTCAACGTGCGTCCGTCATTGAGCATCATGTGAAAGGCATGGTTTTCATAGTCTGGTTGTTCAGGGACGGCGAAATACTCCAGATGCCGGGCTTCATCGGGAAAGCCGTTCGCTTCTGCCGCATCCATGACCGCAGCCATGTAGGCGTCAGGCCCGCATGTGTAGATGTGCGCGCCGGGTTCATAACGTGTCAGCGCTTCCAGATCGGCGCGCGTGCCTTCTTCGGATACATGCAGTTGGACCTTATCAGCCCAGGCCACCTGCGCCAGGTCTTTCAGAAAACCTGCATCACTGCGACGGCGCATACTATAATGAAGCGCAAAATCGGTACCGATTGCGTGAAGCCTATGCGCCATCGCGATCATCGGGGTGATACCGATACCGCCACCCATCAAAAGCGTCTTGGAGGCATTTTCGACCAGCGGGAAATGGTTAATGGGGGGCGAGATAAAGACCCGCCGCCCTTCCGCGAATATCCGGTGCATAAGCTTGGAGCCGCCACGTCCCGCATCCTCACGCAGCACGGCGATCTGGTATTTGCTGCGGTCGGCTGGATCACCGCTCAGTGAATATTGGCGAAAGAATTCGGGGGCAACGACCACGTCGATATGTGCGCCAGCAGTCGCAGGCGGCAGGTCACCACCGCACGGCAACGAGAATTCAAACTTGGTGACCGCGTCGGTCATTTTCTCAGCCTTGGAGATGACCACAGAGATCACTGGGGCGTCGCCCTGACCGGGTGCATAAATATGCTCGGGCGGTTCGCCCGCCGCGCGCCGCTTGCGGTGTTCATCCGCCGAAATCATCGCCTCATATGCCGCAATGCCGGCTTCACGGTCCATCGGCGCAGGCCACGGATAAGGCGGCGGTGCAAGAGGCGCGGGATAGACTGCCAGCGTCTGGTCGGCGTACTGCAAATCCAGATCGGTCTGCAAGTCACGTGCATTCACCGGGTGACGCGATGGGCGGTA
>CBDTVH010000477.1:0-2597 GCA_965363665.1 uncultured Yoonia sp.
CTCGATGATGATCTGGTCCTGATAGCCGGTGCCGTGGCCCGGACCCAGACAAAAGGGTTTGTAATCAGGATGTTCGGGGCCGGTCAGGATCTTGGTGAAGCCGCGCTGTGCGGTCGGTCCTGCAATTTTGTAAAGGTGCACGGCGTTCTGATCTTCGCCGTCGAAATAGATAGCCCCTTTGGTGCCTGTGATTTCGTATTTGTAGCCCATCTTGCGACCCGTGGCTACGCGGCTGACGTAGATGTTGCCTAAGACACCGGATGCGAAACGGCACATGATCTGGGCGTGGTCGTCATTGGTCACCGTACCGCCGGGGCGTTCGGGGATCACGGTTTCGACCTCTGCGATCAGTTCCGCAATCGGCCCCATCAGCCGTAGGGCGCAGTTGATGGGATGCGGGGCCAGATCGCCCATGCAGCCGTTCGCCTGACCCTGACTGCGCCATGTGGCAGGCTCGCTTGGGTCGGCCATGAAATCTTCGGTATGTTCGCCGCGAAACCCGGTGATGTCGCCGATTTCGCCCGCATCCAGCATCTGTTTGACGAACTGCGACGCGGGCGTGCGGATATAGTTGAAGCCGGACATATTGATCTGGCCGGATCTTTCCGCCGCTTCCACCATCGCACGGCTGTCGGCGACATCGACGCCCAAGGGTTTTTCGCAGAAGACAGGTTTGTTCAGGGCAAAGGCCGCTTCTGCAATTTCGCGGTGCGTGGATTGGGGGGAGGCGATGACAATGGCCTCAACCCGTGGATCGTTCACCAGTGCTTGCCAATCGGCCGTGCCACGCGTGAAACCATAGGCGGCGCGGTATTTTTCGGCTGATGCAGCGTTCGTCGCGCAGACCATTTCCAGCCTTGGCCGCAGGGGTGTGTTGAAGATTGCACCCACGGCGGAATGGGCCACGGCATGCGCCTTGCCCATGTAGCCGCCGCCCACGATGCCGATGCCAATCTGTGTCACTGCGAACCCCCTCAGAAACCGGTTGCAACCGGTTGCAATTTTGGTATCGTTCTTTTAGGTCGCAGGTCAATAAGCAATCGTGACCATTGCACAATTCGTGCGATCTGCCGGGGGGATCACCATGGGGCAAGCCACCGAGACCGTGACGCTGACCACAGCGCAGGCCATCATCCGCTACCTGTCCAATCAGTGGATCGTCGCCAATGGCGTCGAAACCCGCGTGTGTGGCGGCGGTTTTGGGATTTTCGGCCATGGCAACGTGACCTGTCTGGGTGAGGCGCTTTATGACCATCGCGCGGAGCTGCCGCTGTATCGTGGGCAGAACGAGCAGGGGATGGGGTTCGCGGCGGCAGGTTATGCCAAGGCTTATAAGCGACAGCGGTTCATGTTTTGCACGGCCTCTGCCGGGCCCGGGACGGCGAACCTGTTGACGGCGGCGGCGCTGGCGCATGCGAACCGTTTGCCCATGCTGATGTTATGCGGTGACGCCTTCCTGACACGGTTGCCGGACCCTGTGTTGCAGCAGTTGGAGCATTTCGGGAACCCGACCTTTGGTGTGAACGACGCGTTCAAAGCCGTCAGCCGCTATTGGGATCGGATCACACATCCCGCGCAGGTGATCCAGTCATTGCCTGCCGCTTTGGCGACGATGCTGGACCCTGCCGATTGTGGCCCGGCCTTCATCGGGTTGCCGCAGGATGTGCAGGGGTGGACTTATGACTATCCGGTCAGTTTTTTTGAGAAACGCGTACACCGGGTGCGCCGTCAGGCGCCGGATGAATATGAGGTGGCGCAGGCGGTTGCCTTGCTGAAAGACGCCAAGCGTCCGATGATCATCGCGGGCGGCGGCGTGCAGTATTCGGGTGCTGTTGCGGAATTGACCACCTTTGCCGAAGAAACCGCGATTCCTGTGGTCGAGACCATCGCGGGCCGCGCGAATATGGTGCATGACCATCCGCTGAACATTGGGCCGATTGGTGTGACGGGGTCAGACTCGGCCAATGCTATCGCGGCAGAGGCCGATGTGATCCTGGCCGTGGGCACGCGGTTGCAGGATTTTACCACCGGGTCGTGGACGGCTTTTGCGCATGATGCGAAGATTATCGGCCTGAATGCCGCACGCCACGATGCCGCCAAGCATATGTCGACGACCGTGGTGGGTGATGCCCGGTTGGGGCTGGTGGCTTTGACGGCTGATCTGGCGGCTTACAAAGCGCCTGATGGTTGGACGGCGAAGGCCAAGGCAGAGCGTGCGAAATGGGATGACTATGTGGCCGAGAATACCCGTGTGGGGAATGGTCCGGCCTCCTATGCGCAGGCGATTGGCGAGGTGAATCGGCTTTGTGATCCGCGCGATCGCGTGGTTGCAGCGGCGGGGGGCTTGCCTGCCGAGGTGACGGCGAACTGGAAAACGCTGGATATCGGCACCGTTGATGTGGAATTCGGCTTTTCCTGCATGGGCTACGAGATCGCGGGTGGCTGGGGCGCGCGGATTGCGCAGGCGCAGATGGAGCCGGAGCAGGATACGATTGTCTTTACCGGGGACGGGTCGTATTTGTTGATGAACTCTGACATCTATTCATCTGTTCTGACCGAGAAAAAGCTGATTGTGCTGGTGCTGGACAACGGCGGTT
>CBDTVH010000478.1:0-2593 GCA_965363665.1 uncultured Yoonia sp.
CCGGTGGTGCCCGCACAAATCACGACCATACCGCCCTTTTTGCACACCAAGGATGATACAGGGAACGTGGCCTCGCCGGGATGTTCGAAAACCATATCGACGTTCACGCCTTTGCCGGTAATCTCCCAGATTGCCTTGCCGAACTTGCGAGCCTCTTTCAGCCATGTGTTGTATTCGGGCGTGTTAACTGTCGGTAGCTGGCCCCAGCAATCAAAGTCATTGCGGTTGATCACACCTTTCGCGCCCAGCGACATCACAAACTCGCGCTTGCTTTCATCACTGATGACACCAATCGCATTGGCACCCGCGGTGTTGATCAACTGGATCGCATAGGACCCCAAACCACCGGACGCGCCCCAGACCAACACGTTCTGGCCAGGCTTCAGGTCGTGCGGCTCATGACCGAACAACATGCGGTAAGCAGTGGCCAATGTCAGCGTATAACAGGCGCTTTCCTCCCACGTCAGGTGCTGCGGGCGGTGCATCAACTGCTGGGACTGCACGCAGGTGAACTGCGCAAAAGAGCCATCCGGCGTCTCGTATCCCCAGATCCGCTGGCTTTCCGAATACATCGGGTCGCCGCCATTGCAATGCTCATCGTCACCGTCATCCTGGTTACAGTGGATGACCACCTCATCGCCAACCTTCCAGCGCTTGACCTTATCACCGACAGCCCAGACGATCCCCGCGGCGTCGGACCCTGCGATATGGAATTCGGCCTTGTGCACGTCAAACGGGCTGATCGGAATACCAAGCCCAGCCCAGACGCCGTTGTAGTTCACACCAGCGGCCATCACCAGAACAAGGACTTCATGGCTGTCTGGTTGAGCAACATCGACAACTTCCAACTGAAACGCCTTCTCAGGCTCACCATGACGTTCGCGGCGGATCGTCCATGCATGCATCTGCGCAGGCACGTGTCCCAATGGAGGCATCTCACCGACTTCATACAGGTCTTTTTCGGGTGCCGTGTAAGCAGTTTGGTCGAGGGCCATCTCAGTCTCCATCACTCAGGTTCCAGTGTTGCCGCACCGCAGAATCGGTCGCGTTAACGATTGGATACGCGATTGCAAAGCAACTATGCAACCTTATTTGGGTATTTTTTGTAATTTAATTACTCTGCAACCGCAGAAATTTCGTCGTTTTTTGCTGCAACTGCATCAAAATGATGCGCGATTGAGTTGGCGTAAAATGTCAGGATGTCCTGCCCGATCGCCGTGACGGCAATGCCGTCGTCGCCCTCTGATATCAATTTGCGCGCGCGCAGGCGGCTCAAAGCGTCGTGCACAACGTCATGCGCGGTACTTTTGGGGCACGGCAGCTTGCGTTCCCGCAACAACGCAAGGGACCGCGCGACCGATGCTTCAAGATCGACCAATTGCACCGGTGCGGCCTGCAAGATGTGGCGGGCCACCAACGGGACACCGACGACGGGGGTGACATCGGCGATCCGCTTCATCAGCTCACCTGCGATCTGCTCGGTCAGGTCATGGCTGCCATCACCGTGGTATTTCGACAGTTCAAGCGGTTCCCCAAAGCTGACAGAAGCCACGCCAAAGCCGCGAAAGCGACCCGTTAACCGCAGACGAGCATGCCGGGCGACCCGCCCCAACACGCGCGTCAGGGGTGGTTTGAACTTCCGCGTGCCGGATTTGTCAGCCGCAATCAAAATCGTATCCTCCAGCACCCGGTCATAGTTGACGGCGACGGGTACGAAGATCACTTCGCGTACCGCTGGATCAAAGTCTTCGACGATGTAATTGAGCAGCCCCATTCGTGGCGGTGCCAGCAGTCCATTCAGACTAAGCCCGCCTTCGGGGAATACCGCCTGACTGACCCCACCGCGCGTTGCCATCTGCACGTAGCGGGCCAGCACCTTGCGATAAAGCGCGCCGCGCGATCTGCGCCTGATGAAATAAGCCCCCATCGCCCGGATGATCGCGGACAGCGGCCAAACCCGCGCCCACTCACCCACCGCATATGACAAGGCGCCGGCATTAGCCGCCAGATAAGTGACCAGCACATAGTCCATGTTGCTGCGGTGGTTGATGACAAAGACGACAGCTGCATCAGCATCAATCTTTTCCAAACGCTGCCGATCAAAGCTGCCCAGCTTGATCCGATACAGCGATTTTGACAACCAGCGGGCCAGCCGGATGCCGATGCTGAAATAGGCAGTCGCCGAAAACCCCGGTACGATCTCACGCGCATAGCGACGCGCTTTTTCAAAGGCTACGTTCTCGGGGATTTTTTCCTTGCGGGCGTGTTCGACGATGGCCTGCGTCACCTCGGGATCATAGATCAGGCGCTGGATCATGTCATAGCGGCGCGCCAGCTTGAAAGGCTCGATCGGGCGTTGCAGGCGTTTGTTGACCTTCGTGATCACCCGCTGAGCACGTTTGCGGAAAAACCAGCGGACCGACGGAAACAAGAAATGCGAGGCAAAGGTCACTGCGGCGAACAGCACCATAAGGACAAACGCCCAGATCGGCATTGAGATTGTCTGCGTCATCTGGTGACCGTGACAGGGAACCGCGCCGACGTAAATCCCGTCATGCCGCAACGCAGCGAATTGACAGCGCCATAAAATGTC
>CBDTVH010000479.1:0-2587 GCA_965363665.1 uncultured Yoonia sp.
TCTATGGCATCTGGTCGTCGGCTCCTTTTGCTTTCATCGTCTATTACGCGGGCTTGCAGACCGTGAATACGGATACGCTTGAGGCCGCGATGATTGACGGGGCGACCCGCACGCAGCGGATCCGCTATGTGGTGATCCCGCATCTGGTCCCGCTGACCACATTTATCGCGCTGATCCAGTTGATGGACAATTTTCGCGTCTTTGAGCCTATCGTCAGTTTCAGCGCCCAGGCTCACGCCCGGTCGTTGTCTTACGCGATCTTCACCGATCTGGGGGGCGAAACGCGGCTTTTGTCGTCCGCTGCCGCGACCTCGGTTCTGACGATCATCGGTGTTGCGATCCTGCTGTCCCCTGTCCTTGTGCGCACCTGGCGCGATTTCGGCGCTCCGAGGTAGTCCCATGTCAAAAGCAACGCGCCTTTCACCTTCCGTAAAGATCTTTGCCTATGGTTTTCTGAGCCTTTGGCTGATCATGGCCGCCTTCCCGTTTTTGTGGACCTTATGGGGGTCGTTCAAAGTTGAAGGTGATTTCTTTTCCAAAGCGGACTGGGCCAATTCACTTTTCGGCACGCTGACGCTAGTCGAAACCGGCGGCAGATTTACCGGTGACGGGTATTACGGCGCTTGGGTTCAGGAAGAGTTCTGGCGCGCTGCGTTGAACACCGTCATTGTCTGCGTTTGCGTGGTCACGATCTCGCTGACCTGCGGGACCTTGGGGGGCTACGCCCTGTCACGGTCCACCTATCGTTATGCGTTCTGGTTCCTGCTGTTTGCCCTGATGTTCCGTGCGATGCCGCCAATCACGCTGGTGTCAGGCTATCTGTTGCCGTTCTTTGAATGGAACCTTTGGGGGCATCTGAGCACCACGATCATCGTGCTGGTCGCGATCAACCAGCCTTTTACGCTTTGGATGCTGCATGCGTTCTTCAAGAACATCCCCAAGGATCTGGATGAAAGCGCGATGGTCGATGGCTGCACCCGTTTTCAGGCCTTCCGCCATGTGATTATTCCGGTGATGTGGCCGGGTGTCATCACCACCGGGCTGTTCAGTTTCCTGTTGGCGTATAATGATTTTGCGGTGACCACGATGCTTCTCAGCAAGGAAAACCAGACGATGGTGCCAAAACTTGCCAGCTTCCTTGGTACGACCCAGACCAAGGGCAATGTCATGTTTGCGGTGGCGGCCGTCGTGTCCGTGACCGCGCCGCTGTTCGTGATGATCGTCTTCTTCCAGAAACAGATCGTATCGGGCCTGACTGCCGGTGCCGTGAAAGGCTGAAAGCGATGAGCTTCCAATCTGAAAAAGCGCTGGTGCGCGCCCATTATGATGCCTTGGCCAAGGCAACGCCCGATACTGTTGCAGGGATCCTTGCCGAACGCACAAGTGCTGACTGGCATTGGCGGGGGATGCACCCGTTTTATGAACAGCATGGAGCGACAGCGGTAGCCGATAGTTTTTGGGCGCCGTTCCTGACATCCATGACGAAGGTACAACGGCGGCAGGATATCTTTATCGCGGGCCGCAATGAGATTGATGGATTTCAATCGGTCTGGGTGATTTCGATGGGCCACCTTATGGGGCTTTTCGATAAGCCTTTTCTTGGCATCAAACCGAACCGGCGCATCGCCATGCTGCGGTATGCAGAGTTCAACAAGGTCGTTGACGGCAAAATCGTGGAGACGGCCTTGTTCTGCGATCTGATCCATCTGATGAACCAGGCCGGTCAGTACCCCCTGCCCCCGCAGAGGGGCATACATCTGGTACAACCGGGGCCGGCGACGCATGACGGCCTGCTGTTTGATGACGCTGATCCGGCGGAAGGCGAACGCACGCTTGCTATTATCAATGCGATGATCAGCGACATCAATGCGCACCAGAAATACGGCTCGCCGCAGGAAGAGCTTTCCCAGAGCTGGCATGATGACATGGTTTGGTGGGGGCCTGACGGGGTTGGGGCCACCTACACGATTGATCGCTATATCGAACAGCACCAGCAGCCATTTCGCACCCAGATCAAGGATCGCGTCTATAACGGGCATGTTTGCCGCCTGGCTGAAGGCAACTTTGGCGGGTTCTTTGGCTGGGCGAACCTGAGTGTCACGAATGGCGGTGGATATCTGGGGATGCCCGCAGGTGGTCGTTCTGAAATGCGGGTTGTCGATATCTATCGGCGCGCCGGTGACAAACTGGCCGAGAACTGGATCTTCATCGACATCCTGCATTTTCTGCATTTGCAGGGATTGGATGTGCTGGGGCGGATGAGGACGCTTCAGTAAGAACGGCGCGTCAACCGGTCTGGGTGGTTAGTGGTTTTTCAACCGCAAGATCAATGGCACGATTGCGACCACCAGCACCGCCCCCAGCAGGAAGGGTGCGCCAGGCAGGTAGATGCCGTCTGCGTTGACAAACTTTTCAAACACGCCCGTCAGTGCCAAGGGCGCGGCGACAGCCGCAATAGAGGACAGTGACGCGATCACGCCCTGCACCAAGCCTTGCTGGTCTTCTTCTGCACAATTGGCGGCAAAGGCCGTCATCAGCGGCGGCGCCATGTCCGAGAACGCGGCAAATGGCAGGAAGACCAGCACCG
>CBDTVH010000480.1:0-2575 GCA_965363665.1 uncultured Yoonia sp.
GGTGAACCTGGCGCTTGCGATCGGGGCGGGCTCCGAAGGGGCTGTCCCCTCGCACAGCCGCCGCGCGAAGACCGAGGGCGTCGAGAATGCAGCGCTCACGCAGGTGGCGCTACTGGCGATCGGCACGCTGGGCCTGCCGCGGGCCGTGGCGGCCAAAACCTGGATCGAGGACGTTCTCGGCGCGTAAAGTGACTTAGCGCGGTCTCAGCCCGTCAAACAGCTGTGCGTTCGGACAGAAGGACGGTGGCGGAGCACCGTGCTCGGCCTTTGCCAACCAAGCCTTGCAGGCCTCGTCATTCCGACAGTTCAGACATCTGATGACGGCTGACTGAAGCTCCGAGTCCCCACACAGCCCGCGTTCAAGGGCCGTCATCGCGCCGGTGATATCAAGCATATCTCCCATCTGGCCCAACCGCGCCTCGCGGACCGCGTAAAAGCTGCCAAGTGCCTCGCGAATGGTCATGCGCCCGGTTCCTGTGTGTAGCCGTCTGCCTTCAAACGCAGGATCGTGTCCCGGTTCGGACAGAACGCGGGCGGCGGCACGCCATCCTCCGCTGTCGCAAGCCAGCTTGCGCAGGTTTCGCCGCTCTTGCATTCGTAGCAGTTGATAATGGTGTCGCGAATTTTGTCTTCCACGTCCTTCGGGATACGCCGTTTCGGGAGCGTGACACCCGTGACGTTGAGCATTTTCCGCCTGAGCGCCATGCGTTCTTCGAAGGCACCAATCGTTGTCTCGAACAAGCTTGTTGTCATGGCAGACACACCTCCCCTGTGTTGCACATGCTCACCTTACGCGTAGAATCACTGAATACCTTGATCTGGCGCAATTCGGCTCAAAATGAGACGCGCGGCGTCACCGGTTATCCGGGCACCACAAAAGCGCTCGCTACCCGGATATGTATCGCTCCAGTTGGTCGATCACGAAGCGCTGGTCGCTGATCTTGCTTTTTACCAGATCGCCGATCGAGACAATGCCAATGACCCGATTCTCACGGATGACCGGCAAATGACGTATCTTCTTTTCCGTCATCAAAGCCAGACCCTGATCGGTAGACTGGCCGGGATCGGCGCATACAACCGGGGTTGTCATGATGTCCCTGACTTTGGTTTTGGGAGAGGATTTGCCCTTCAGAAAAACCCTTCGTGCGTAATGCCGCTCGGTAATAATCCCGACCAGCATCTCACCATCCAGAACAACAAGCGCCCCGATGTCATGATCGGCCATCGCCTGGATGGCATCAAGAACGGTGGCATCAGGCGGCACACTGAAGACCTCCGTGCCCTTCTCGTCCAGGATTTGCCGAAGCGTTTTCATCGGAAGCGGTTCCATGCATCAACTGCTGCAAGATACTGTAGCCGATCTCGGTGCGCGCGCCTTGATCGGAATCAATCATGGGTTTTCTCAGCCCAGCGGGCTGACACCAAACAACCATGGATGCACCCAGATCAAGCCGACATAAAAAAGGACGCCAGCGATCCCGCGGGCGATCGCCCCGCCCCAGGACGTCGGTCTGGCAGTCCCAAGGCTGGAGGTCACCTCGGCATGGAGACGGTGCCACGCCACCCCCATGTCACGCTGCCGCCGCCGGTCGCGGCGAAGATCGCGAAAAATCCGAACAAGAGCACATGCGCCAGATCGCCGTTGGGCACGACATGCGCCAACGCCCAAAGCGACAATGCCAGAAGTATCGGGTGCCGCGTCATCCGAACTATTCCAGCGTGCGTCGGATCAAAGCGGTCGTTGTGCGCGCCGCCGAAGGAAAACGGGTTCGGCCGCCCGATGGCAAGCCCCAGGACCACGCAGACGGGCAGCATCACAGCAAGTGGCACATGCCCCTGCCACGGCGTCCAGTTCCACAGCAGCACGACAGGCGCGCGCCCGGCGGCGCCGATCAGCCACACCAGTGCGGCCAGCGACAAAGCAGAATAGGCAATGGTGAACCCGCGTTGGCCCAACCGGGCCTGCAACCACGGCCGTATGGGAGGGCGCAAGGGGAGCGAATGTGTGACAAGAAAACCGACCCAGGCCAAGGTGAATTCCAGCCAGCCCACATCCTTACCCTCTGCGCTGCTTGTCTGGAGGCAATCGCAGCAGGAGTGGTCCATAGATCATGACGAACGCGCCGAAGCCCGTGATCCAGCCAAGGCCCGCGAGCAGGTGCAGCCAGTCCGCCTCGGACGGCCAGACCCCTGCACTCACCCGGGCCAGAACCGCCACGATCACAGCGACATAGATACCAATCGTTCCGATCCCGGCAGCCCGATCGCTCCGGCCATCCAAATATGCTGTGCCGCTGCCGCCCCGAAGAGATCTGGCCGGAGAGTTTCTGCGGCGATGGCGAGTGCCCCCAGAGGCACAAGGGCATAGGCGACGTGCAGAACGGCAACCAGCGGTTCGGGTCCCGTGCGATGCCCGGCCCACCGTGCCAAACGGACAGCATGCGCAATGCCCGCCAGAAGAAGCGCGAGACCCGCGACCGAGTGATCCGGAAAGGCGACCCAGATCAGAAGCGCCGCCAGAAGCAACATCTTCAGCTCCGTGCCAATCATTCAGAACCCGATAAGAAAGCGACAG
>CBDTVH010000481.1:0-2570 GCA_965363665.1 uncultured Yoonia sp.
GAGGTGGTGGCCGCCAACCCGATGGGCAAGATCCCCGCGCTGATCCGTGCCGACGGTCCCGGCATCTATGACAGCCGGGTGATCACGCGGTTTCTGGATGATCTGGCAGGCGCAAATCTTTATCCGCAAAGCCGGATTTGGGAAATTCTGACACTGGAAGCGACAGCAGATGCGATCATGGATGCCACCGTCGCCATGTCATACGAAACACGTCTGCGCCCCGAGGAAAAGCAATCAACCGAGTGGATCGAAGCACAATGGGCGAAAGCGTCGCGCGGTATAGCCGCAGTGAACAGTCGCTGGATGAGCCATCTGTCGGGGCCGCTGAACATCGGGCAAACCGGCGTCGCTTGCGCGCTGGCCTATATCGACCTTCGGCATGATGCACGTGGCTGGCGGAACGGGAATGAAGCGCTGGCCAACTGGTATGGAGAATTTGCTGCCAGAGACAGCATGGTCGCCACGAAGCCGGAGTAAGCCGTCTTAGAAATTGAAGCTGACGCCAAAATTCAGGGCGTTGGTCATGATGTCCGTTTCCAGGGTGCCGCCGCTTTCAAGATCGGCGGTGTTGGAAGAGAACGTACCCTTGTATTCGCCAAACACCTCCCAACGGTCATTGATCGGAAGGGACGCGCCTGCAATCCATGTCGCGGCCGGGCCTGTCAGCTGATAGCCGTAGGTTTCGGAGTCGCCATTTGTGACTTCGACGTGCGGCAGGGCGATCCCGACACCGCCACCCACGTAGGGTGTCACATCACCGATCGCGTCGTTCCACCGGCGGTAGGCATTGATCGTGAGCGTGTTCAAACCGTCCGTGAATTCAAGCACTTCATAGCCGGGCGGCAAAGACCCGTCGTCTGGGTAAACCTTGCTGTGCGTGAAATCCAAACCAAAGCCAAATTCCGGGGACTGCCAGCTGGTCGCGCGAATCCCGTAGTAAGGCGGCGCCTCAAAAGAGCGCCCTTCCCACTCCTGCGAAAAGTCGTCGTCAGGGATCAATGAGTCGCCACGAATCGAGATATCAGAAGAAGGTGCGGACTGGACACCACCATAGAAGCTCAGCTGCACATCCGCTGTCGCGAATGCAGGAGCAACCATCAGGCTGATGCAAAGGGCAATTGCACGGTTCATTTCAACGTGTCCGCAGTGAGTGACAAGTCCTCTGCCTAAACTTGTGCCGCAAAACTGACAATAAAACATTAATCACTACTGTGTCACAGCTACGCGATTGTGGCGCACCTGACACAACTACTGGGCATTTAAGGAAAAAATCCGCTCATTCGCACGCAAAATGGGCGGTTTCCCCGCGCGCCAGCCAGGGCGGGCGTCAAACAAAGCCGCGAAACCCACGACCGATTCTCGACACGGCCTTAACGATGTCTTCGCCATTATGGCCTAATTGATGCGGCATGAGGGCCTGCGCGGGATTGTCCGCTGGACCTTGAAAGGTTTGATAGTTAAACAGCGCACAAATTGACCATTTTTCATATCGGTCTAGTTTTCGTGCGGGCACCTACGCCCATCAAAAGAATCGGAGATGCATCCCGTGTCACATGCAGATGATCATCAAGGCACACGCCGCGACTTTCTTTACTACGCAACCGCTGGTGCGGGTGTCGTGATAACGGGCGCCGCGGTCTGGCCACTGGTAAACCAGATGAACCCGTCGGCGGACGTCTTGGCGCTCGCCTCGATCCGCGTTGATGTCAGCGCCGTTGATCCCGGCACACAGATTACCGTGCTTTGGCAGGGCAAGCCGGTCTTTATCCGGGCGCGCACAGAAGAAGAGATCGCAGAAGCGCGTGCTGTCGAGTTGAGCGAACTGCCTGACGCGGATGCGAACAATGCCAACCTGGGCGAAGTACCTGCAACCGATGAAAACCGCGCGCTGACCGAAGATGGCGTTTGGCTTGTCCAAATGGGCGTCTGTACGCACCTTGGCTGCGTGCCATTGGGCGATGCAGGTGATTTTCATGGCTGGTTCTGCCCATGCCACGGTTCGCACTACGATACATCCGGCCGGATCCGCAAAGGCCCTGCGCCGCGCAACCTGCCTGTTCCAATCGCGTCCTTCGTGGACGAAACAACAATTCAACTCGGTTAAGGAGAGAAAGCCATGGGCGGAATTCCCCACGACCATTACGAACCAAATTCGAAGGGCGAAAAGTGGCTTCACTCTCGCTTGCCGATTGTCGGCCTGATGTATGATACCCTAATGTTGCCCACTCCCAAGAACCTGAATTGGATGTGGATCTGGGGCATCGTTCTTGTCTTCACGCTCGTGCTGCAGATTATCACCGGTATCGTTCTGGTGATGCACTACGTGCCGCACGTCGACATGGCGTTTACCTCGGTTGAACACATCATGCGCAACGTGAACGGTGGCCATATGATCCGGTATTTCCACATGAACGGCGCTTCGCTGTTCTTTGTGGCGGTTTATGCGCATATCTTCCGGTCGCTTTACTATGGGTCGTACAAATCACCGCGCGAGGTGACTTGGATTATCGGCATGCTGATGTATGTCCTGATGATGGGTACGGCGTTTATGGGTTACGTGCTGCCATGGG
>CBDTVH010000482.1:0-2564 GCA_965363665.1 uncultured Yoonia sp.
CCAGTTGGTTCAGGTTTTTGCACCCGAGCGTGTGAAAAGACCCTTAAGCCAGATGAGTGGCAGCAACAGGACAAACCACGCTTTCTTCAGTATCAACAGCAGCGCGGCAACCAAGCCGGTTGCAGCGCCTTTGCTGTATTGCACACCTGCCAATGCGGCAAGAACGCCGACGGCACCGACAGCCGCCACCTTGTCGCCAGCAGTCCAGGCAGCATAGCTTTCGCCCGCCGCAGGCGCATAACTGGCCAGTGTGTTGGTGATCAGCCCTTCGGTTTCAGCCGCCGTGACGTTGGCGGCAGCAGGCACGATCATGAACTCAACATAGCCTCTGCGGTCAAAGACTGTCGCGGTGATGTTGACGTTGTCCTGACCATCCCAGCGCAGGTTCGTTGCGTAATACATCATCTGCTTTTCGCGATCGAGTGTCGGATAAACGCTCCACCCGGTAAACTCAATCTGAGATCCGGTTGCCTTGGACTGTGCTTGCAGACCGACCCGAAGATTTTCTTCGATGTCTGCAATCACGGCATCCTTGTCTTCGCCTTCCCAATCTTCAAAAGTGACATAACCGGCGCTATTGGGTTTTTCGATAATTGTTGTATCGGCGCCGGGAACTTGTCCCCAGATCAGCGCGTCGACCTTGGAACAGTCAGACCAGCCCCAGCTTTGCGTCACAAAATTGCACATGTCGGTCTGGGTCAGGTAAACGGCGTTTTGCGATCCCGGCGTGACACTTCCGCGCGACACGCTCAGGGCTTCGGTAAAAGGGACGGGATTAATGTCCTGTGCCCAGACGATAGCGGGTTGGGAGGAAAACGAAACAAAGGCGACGGTCAGAAAAATAACCTGTTCGCGCAGGAAGGTTTTAAGTTTTTGCATGGGTAAAGGGCCCTTTGCTGATGTTGCGGTCATCGCGGATTGCGCGACTCGATGAGGCAAAAACCAGAACGGACCGGTGCCAAAGCAACGCCACGCATGTATTCAGTTGTGCCAATGCAACCATGATCGTTGGAATATGGCGAATTTGCGGTGTTCCCGGGGTGTTTGAATGCAATGCGCCGTAACCAGGTGCGACGCTGCAAGCCGACTTGATCTAGCGCAAGGTGCCGATTGCGGCGGGGTGTTATCGAAACATCACCAGCAACCGGAGGAATTGAGATGCAAACGCTTGGCGACGCACGCGAACACTTCTGGCGGGTCATCAAAATGGCCAAAGCCTGCGAGGTCGATCTGTCTACCGCATTGGACGATGACAAGATCAACATCGCGGAATACGCAGACATGATCACCGGATGCCGCGGTTGCGAGCAGGTTGAAAAATGTGATCGGCTTTTGGCCGAGACCGCGCACGTAGACGGGGCGCCCGGGTATTGCGTGAACCGTGAAACCTTTGCGGAGTTGCGTCTGGCTTAGTCCATCACATGACGCTTTGACTTCAAGTGGCGTCATTCACGTTTCGTGCGGTCAGATAGATAAGCCCTGCTGAAAGAACCAAGGTCCCCATCGCACCGAAGGCTGCGCGGTACTGATCTTCCCGCGCAAACCCCCATGCCGCGGCCAGGTCCAGAATGGCGCCAAATCCCAATTGCATAAGTGGGATCGCAGCGACGGATACCAGCGATAAAAGTGTCGAAGCGCGTCCCAATAGGGCGTCGGCAACGCTTTTGCGCATATGCGCACCCAACGGAATGTAGAACTGTTGGCTGAACACCATGATTACCAGCAAAGCGACCGTAAGGCCGACGGGTGGTCGCGCAAGCGTTGCCAAAGCCAAAAGGCTGACCCCTGACAGGACGAGGGCGATGCAGATCAGCCAGCGCCGCGAGGCGGTATGACGGTCGAGCACACCGAAAACATATCCTGCTGCAATTGTTGCCGCAAAAAGCAGCAATAACACAGCACCCGATTGTCCAGCAGAAAGCCCTGCCACGTCTTGCAGGAACGGCCCACCCCACAGCCCCGTGATCGTTGTGATCGGTGCATAAGTAACGGCACCAAGCACCAGAATCTTAAGGAATTCAGGTTGACGAAGCAGAGAGAGATAACCGGCTTGTCCGTCCGTCTGGCCTTGATCCTTGGCGGCTGGCAGGCCGGTGTCTACGACGCGAAGAATGATGACGGCCAACATCAAGGGCAAAGCGGCAATAAAGCCAAAGACTAGCATCCATGGCAGGCGTTCTAACGCGACAGCCAAAGGGTAGGTGCCCAGCAACCGCCGATACCGCCCAGCGTGACGACCAGCCCGCTGACATAGCCAAAATCCCGCATGGTGAAATTTCGCGCTATGATCACGTGGGTCGCAGCGCCCATCGCGGCCAGCCCGACACCGATCAGGACCCGTGATAACAGGGTAAGATCAAAGCTTGGTGCGATCGCAAAGGTACCTGTGCCGACGGCAATGATCAGCACACAGAGACTGAGAACGACACGCGGCCCCGTGCGATCAAGCGCCACCCCGAACGGTACCTGCGCTGCAATCGTCGCAAAGAACATGGCCGACACCAGCCCACCGACCGTTGCCGCCGATAGCACGAAGCGGTCCATCAGGATTGGTGTAAATACCC
>CBDTVH010000483.1:0-2559 GCA_965363665.1 uncultured Yoonia sp.
CCGCCAGCAACGATTGCAATTTTATCTGCCAAAATCACTCTCCTGATGCGAAAAGGGCAGCGCGCAAACGCTGCCCCTTTTGTGGTGGTTGAAGTAAGCGGATCAGATACCGCGCACCTTTTGTTTTTTAGCTTCGGCCTTGGCCGCGTCAGTAATGCGCTTGCCGCCAGAGCGCGCTTTGCCCTCTGCCATCTTCACGGCGTCTTCCCCGGTTGGGATCGCATCTGACGTCGCCTGCACCGCATCGCTGACCGTATCTTTTGCCTCATCGACTGCGGCAGAAGCCACTTTCTTAAGCTTCGCTGTTTCCTCGCGGAAGATGCGATCGGCGTCGGCGAACATCTGGTCGGAGGCCTCGCCCATCATCCGGTCCTCTTCATCGGTCCGGGGCAGTGCGGCACCAACGGCGGCACCGACGGCAAAGGCCAACGCACCCGCCAGCAAGGGTTGGTCACTATACATCTGACCTGCCTTGTCGCGCGATTGAGACATCATGTATTCTGCGCGCGCCTGGGTTTCGATCGCCTTGCGGCGCGCTGCGATCACGCGGCGTCGCGCTTCTGCACTCAGCTTCTCGGTGCCCTCGCCCAAGCGCTCTTGCAGCTCTGCGGCTGTTGCGCGAACCCGGCGACCTGCGTCATTGGCTTTGCGACGTATGTCAGCCATTCTGCCATCATCATCGCCGTCATCGTCCAGATCAGCGGCATGGCCGAAACTGTGACGGTTCGGGGTTTGATCGGTGATACGGGGGGTGTCGCGCCGTGCCGCATCCCAACGGTCTGAGAAGTTGTCGTCCGCTTCCATGCGCGCAATCTCTGACTGAGCAGCCGCTACCCGGCGCTCAAACTCGGTTGCGGATTCTGTTGTCGCTTGTCGCGATCCTGAAAAATCCGTTCCGACATTGCGACGTGTCGGCGCACTACTTTTGTTGTTTCCCAAGATCAACCAGGCAAGACCGACGCCGGTCAGGGTGATGGCCAAAGGGTTTTCCTTGACACTGCGGGTCAAAGATTTGGCAAGATCACCGCCATTGTCGCGGACCGTGTCGGTTACCGTTTGAACGATGTTTGCACTGGAAAACTGGTCTTGCAGCGCCCCCAATGTCCGGGCAAGCCCTGCGCGCTCGTCTTCGATTTCGCGTTCGATTTGTTCGGCTGTCTGTGCTGTATCAGGCATGAATATTCTCCTTGAGTGTTTGAGCGTCCTTCTTGAGGTTGGCCGCTGTGCGTGAGGGTGCGAGGCTGCTGAGTTTCAGGTCATTCATCCCGCGCGATGCCAAAACGGCGCCGATCAAGGCCAAAACCAGACCGACGCCCAATGCGGCAATACCCGCGTCAACGCCAAGATCTGCAATGCCTGCAACAAGTGCTGCTGCCAGAACATTTAGTGAAACGAGCGCAATCACGACGGCGGCCACAATCATTCCGATTGCCGCCCCGGCACGGTGCGCGCTGTCACTGATCTCGGTGCGGGCAAGATCAACTTCCTTGCGCACCAGAGTGCTGACATGGGCCAAAACATCACTGATGAGGCCCGGGGCAGTCTTTTCGTTTTCGGGGGTCATTACGCAAACCCCCCGTCATGATCGCGGGCATACCGGTCATCAGACGCTTTTGCGAACCGTGTTACGGCAAACCCCAACAGTGCAGCGCCGCCAAGGAAGGCAACGGGATGCTTGCGCGCCAGCCGTGTCAGATCGTCGAATGCAGTAGACATGTCTTTGCTGCGCAACTGGTCAGTCGCGGTTGAGATGCCATCTGCGATTTGACCCATAACGCGCTCTTGCAGCGACCCGTCGTCCATCCGGTCGGCAGCATCGTGGAATGCTTCGGCCGCTTTATCGGTTTCGTCGGCTGCGTGGGTCTTCGCCGCCTCGGCGCGTTGTTGTACCGACGATTTCGCATCCTGCGCCATCGTGGTCACCTGCTCTTTTCCCTCTTCCGCCAAGGTTTCGGCACGTTTCTTGGCTGCATCAGCAGTCTCTTGTACCTTGTTTTTGGCTGATTTTTCGGCGGACGTCGGCGTGCCGGTGTCAGTCTTCATAGCTGTGGTCGGTGTCTGGCTGTGAGATTCATTTGTCATGGTGGAATTCCTTTCATACAACGTGGGAGAAGACGGGTGCAGTCATCAGAAGACGAAGCTAATCACCGCCAGTGCGACGACGATCAGGCCGATGACGTAGAAGATATTGTACATCTCGATCTCCAAATTGCTTACACAAGCACAACACGTCATCGGGTCAATTGGTTCCCTTTGGACCCTGCTATTGTTGCGTTGCAAATCCGTGTGTAACCCATGCGCATCGGGGCTTTGGCCACGCCCCATGTTTCGCAAGAGCCGCATTCAGTTTCAGCCCTCGACAGACACCACTTGGCACGGTTCCGATCTGGTCCGGCACGTTCAGCGGCGAGGCCATTGCCGATATCACACGGACATCGAGGCCACGGAACCGCCATCCACACGGTAGTTGGACCCGACAACAAAGCTGGCTTGCTCCGAACACAGGAAAGCGATCGTGGCGGCAACTTCTTCGGGCCTGCCACGCCGTTTAAGCGCAAG
>CBDTVH010000484.1:0-2551 GCA_965363665.1 uncultured Yoonia sp.
CGACCGTGAAAAATTCATGGATGCGCTGGGCCGCTACCTGGTGGATCAGGGCCTTTCGACCGATTGGGAAAGCCTGGGCGAGGCAGACGATGAACTGCTGATCAATTCACTTTCCATGCTCTGCCCGTTCGAGCCTGAGGACAAACAAGCCTTGCTTGAGGCACCGTCCCTGACCACCCGCCGTGAAACCCTGATGACCTTGATCGAATACGCCCTGCGCGGCGGATCGGGCGAAGAGATGATGCAATGAGCGAAACAGCGTTTGATCCCAAGATGCTAGAGGCGCTGGTCTGCCCCGTGACGCAAGACACCCTGCGCTATGACGCCGAAAAGCAGGAACTGATCAGCAAAGCGGGCAAACTGGCCTTTCCGATCCGCAACGGCATCCCCGTGATGCTGGTGGATGAGGCGCGACCGCTGGAATAGCGCCACCCACCGCGCGGTCCGCTCACGTTTTGGCAAGGCTTGCAGCGGTAATCTCTCACTTGGATATCCACCCACGGGGCGTGTCACAGCGCCCCGGTCAAGATCAGGTTTTCGTCGGTCCATAGACCACCCCCAACAGGGTGCAGGGCCACAGCAGCGCTTCGGCAGGCCGGAAACGGTTTGCCGCATCTGAGAACCGTGCAGGCGGGCCCGCCCCCCTTGATCTTTCTTTCCTGACACACGCAATCGCCGGGCCGCCCCAGAGGGGCCGCCGGGCCTTTCGTGCTGCCTTATGCGTGGACTTCCAGAATACGGCGGTGTTTCAGGGCCTCTTTGCGCACCTGCGCAAACGTCCGATATCCGCGTGCTTCCAGAATGGGCAGCATGGCGGCAAAGGCTCTCGCGGTTACCATGGCATCACCCAGGGCGGTGTGCCGCAGGTCGTCCGGTATCGCGATGTCCAGCCGCTCGCACAGGGCATCCAGCGTATGCACGGCCGACCCGCCAAAGACGATGGCGGACAGATGCACGGTATCCATGACGGCGTTGTCAAACGCGCGCCCGTCGCGATTGAGGAAGGCCATGTCGAAAGGCGCATTATGCGCGACAAGCACGGCATCCCTGACATAGCTTTGAAAACGCGCGCAGACTGTCGCGAAATCAGGGGCATCGGCAACCATGGCGTCGCTGATCCCATGCACCTTGG
The DNA here is from genome assembly GCA_965363665.1 of uncultured Yoonia sp. Taxonomy (GTDB): domain Bacteria; phylum Pseudomonadota; class Alphaproteobacteria; order Rhodobacterales; family Rhodobacteraceae; genus Yoonia. The sequence continues at coordinate 1,133 of CBDTVH010000484.1, forward strand.
TCGATTGCACGGGGATCGGGCGACCGGGGTTAACAAGCGCCTCAAATGTTTCAGAGGCGATGATCCGCCCGTTCACGATCCGCACCGCACCCAGTTGCACGACATCGTCCTTTTGCGGATCAAGCCCTGTGGTTTCGCTGTCGAACACCACAAAGGTCAGGTCTCGCAGTGCCGCTTCGTTCACGTCCGTGGCGGGCGCCTGGTCGAACAGATCGAAGTCATAGACCAATGGACGGGCCGCATCCGGGTCAAGCGGTTCCAGCATGACCATATATCCGCTTGCGTCGTCAAACACGCGGATGTGGCCGGAATAAACCGCCTCCGACCGACCCTTGATCGTGATCGGGCGGCGCATTTCCTGACGCTCTTTCATCTTTGCCAGCGTGTCGTGCAGGGTATCGCCATCTAGATAATCACAGACCGAGGCGTTCAATCGCGCCGGTGCTTCGTGTTCCATCAGGTCAGCGGCCTGCCCATCATAAAGCACGATCTGGTCATCCTGCGTTGCCACGATCACCGCAACCGGAATGTCCGACAGAATGCGCAAAAGCTGCGCGCGCTGGCGTTCGAGCCGGTTGGTTCTTTGTGCAACGGTTTCTGCCGTCGCCTGTGACGCCTTGCCCAGTTTGTCGCTGATCGCGCATGCGGCAGGGGCCAGATCACCAAGGTATCTGGCGGCTTTTGCATCCAGTTCGATGGAAACCCCGGAATCCGCCCGCACGCGGATTTGTGCCGCCAACGCCTCGATCGGTTTGCTGATGTTTTCATCGAACAAACGCCAGACAAATGTGGCCAGCGCCAGCACCCCGAAACCGGCGACGATCCCGACGGTGGTGAAGGCCGAAAAGGCATCTGGCAAACCCAGTTGCCGATACCCCAAGACCAACGCGCCCAGCACCACGGCGACCCCGCCCAATCCGATCAGGCAGAAGAACAGGAAAATGCGCAAACGCAGGCTGAGGTTGGTCATGTCACACCTCCTCGCAGGCGACCTTCAACAGCGGATCAGTGTCGTCCAGCGGGAACCACGTTGCATCCGTCACCGCCCCGTCGTCGCCAAAGGTGATGCCATCGACCACATCGGCGCGCCGGTTTTCGGCGCAGTCAAACAGCATCGGCACCTTGGCAGTCCGCGTCCAGCGGCCATAGAACACCAGATCGACAAGGCGCTGATCGGGCTGGCTGGGATGTGTGCGGGTGCTTTGCTGGTCCACCGCGACATAGCGCGAGATAAAGGGCGCGGTGTAGGTCCAGGGGCGGTAGAAGGCTTTTTCCTCAATCGTTTGCGCCACCACCATGCTTTCGGGCATCGTTGCGGTCGTCCGGGAATACCAGCTGTATTCGCTGGTGATCGTCGCCGCCAGCATCGCGGCCCCCGCAGAGGCGGGGATCAGCCATTTCGGAAGCCTGCCTTTCAGC
>CBDTVH010000485.1:0-2547 GCA_965363665.1 uncultured Yoonia sp.
CGCGATGATCTCGCCTTATTTCGTTACTCCGAAAGCCAAAGCTGCCGCGGCACCAAAAAAGACACCCGCCACAAAGGCTGAGGCCCCGAAAGCGAAATCGACCAAGCCGAAGGTTGCATTGGTCGCGACGCCGAAAAAGGCCGCCGCAAAGCCAGTGAAAGCTGCGCCAAAGGCAGACAAAGCTGCGGTTGTCGCAAAAAAACCTGCGGCAGAAGCCAAGCCGGTCACCGCGAAGCCTCAGGCAACCAAGAAAGCCGCGCCCAAGGCTGCGGATACTGTAGCGACCAAGCCGGTCGCTGAAAAGAAGGTCGCGAAAGCAAAGCGCGCACCGAAAGCGAAGGCTGCAGCTGCGCCAAAACCGCAAGCGACAAAGCCCGCTTCAGCCAAGGAAGCCGTCGCTACCAATCCTGCGTCGGTAACGGCAGCACCGAAAGCAGACACAACGCCGCCCGCAACCACCAAAACCGAGGCCGTCACGCCGGATCCCAAAGCGGCCGCGCCAGCTGCCAAGGCTCCTAAGCGCGACAAGACAGTTACTGTGCCCGATGCTCCTTGGAACGGAAAAGACGCGCCTGAAAAGGCCACTTAATTACGCACATTATAGCCCGACCTACGCCCACCATGCGCCCTGTGCATGGTGGGTTTGCGTTTGTGAACGTTGTTGCTGTCGTCCTGTCCGACTACATCAAAGGCAGGGAGGACGAACAATTACACTTATGAGGCTTAATATGTCACTTCGTCCTGATAACACTCTGATTTCCAACCGCGAAATGCTGCTTGAACTGCTTGCAGCACCGTTCCGTGCATTGGGTTCTGCCATGCAAGGGTTTGCAACCAGCACAGCCCGCGCGCAAACCCTGCGAGAGCTTGCCGCGATTTCTGATGAAGAACTGCAGGCCAGAGGTCTGACACGCGCCGATGTCGTCAGCATGGCGTTCCGTCACGACGGCTAGACGCGTCTTTTTCCTGTCAGGGAATACGTCCCTGACAGCTGGCCGCGCAGCCCCATCCCTTGACCGATATCAAAGCATCGCCACGGTGCTAATTTAGAAATGGTGCGATCCAAGCCGTTGAAGGCTTGGATTCGGCTGTGTTTTCGCCATGATGCAGCCCGACGAGACCAGATCAGGGGGGAACCATCGTGACCGATCAACCAGCCGGAACCTATGCGCCATCAGCCGAAATGGCCGCGAATGCGCACGCTGACAAAGCGACTTACGAAAAGATGTATGCCGCTTCCATCGCAGACCCCGAGGCGTTTTGGGGTGAACACGGCAAGCGGCTCGACTGGATCAAGCCCTACACAAAGGTCAAGAATAGCAGCTTTGCGCCCGGAAATGTGGATATCAAATGGTATGAAGATGGCACCCTGAACGTAAGTGCCAATTGCATTGACCGGCATTTGGCGACCCGCGCTGATCAGACGGCCATTATCTGGGAGCCTGACAGCCCTGATGATGACGCCGTGCATATCACCTACAAAATGTTGCACGAGAAAACATCGCTTATGGCGAACGTGTTGAAGGAAATGGGCGTCGGCAAGGGCGACCGTGTTGTCCTGTATCTGCCAATGATTCCAGAGGCCGCCTATGCCATGCTGGCCTGTGCGCGGATCGGGGCGATCCACTCCATCGTTTTCGCCGGCTTCTCAGCCGAGGCGCTCGGCGCGCGCGTCAACGCCTGTGACGCCAAGGTTGTGATTACTTCTGACGGCGCCCCGCGTGGCGGCCGGGTGACCAACCTCAAGGACAGCGTCAATCAGGCGCTGCTCAATGACTTTGACGAAGTGAAATGCCTTGTGGTCAAGCGGACCGGTCAGCAAATCGCGTGGCGCGATGGGCTGGATTATTGGCTGCATGAGATGGAAGAAAACGTCAGCGCCGATTGCCCGCCGACCGAAATAAACGCCGAAGACCCCCTGTTCATTCTTTACACATCCGGATCAACCGGCCAGCCCAAGGGCGTCGTGCATTCAAGCGGCGGTTATCTGGTTTATGCGGCGATGACGCAGCAATACACGTTTGACTATCATGACGGTGATATCTTCTGGTGTACCGCAGATGTGGGCTGGGTCACGGGCCACAGTTATATCGTTTATGGCCCGCTTGCGAACGGTGCGACGACAATCATGTTTGAAGGTGTCCCCACCTACCCTGACGCGGGCCGCTTCTGGGCCGTGTGTCAAAAGCACAAGGTCAATCAATTCTACACCGCGCCCACCGCCATCCGGGCGCTGATGGCGCAGGGTAATTCCTACGTCGAAAAATATGACTTGTCCGACATAAAGGTGCTGGGCACAGTGGGTGAGCCGATCAACCCCGAGGCCTGGAATTGGTACAACGAGGTTGTTGGCAAGGGCAATTGCCCCATCGTCGATACCTTTTGGCAAACGGAGACGGGCGGTCACATGCTGACCCCGCTCCCTGGAGCCACCACCCTGAAGCCCGGTGCCGCGCAGCAGCCATTCTTTGGCGTACAGCCGGTGGTACTGGAGCCGACGAGCGGTGAAGTCATCGAGGGCAACGGTGTCGAAGGTGTGCTGTGCAT
>CBDTVH010000486.1:0-2543 GCA_965363665.1 uncultured Yoonia sp.
CCGTCGGGTTTGCCAAACTGATCGTTTTGATCAGCGGCATTCCCTTGGCGCAGGCGTTTCTTGCCTTTTCACCCGGCGGCCTGACCGAGATGTCACTGTTGACGCTCGCGATGGAACAGGATGTCACCTATGTCTCGATCATGCACATCATCCGCATCACACTGGTGATCGCGGTCGCACCTTTCGTGTTCAAAGTGATCCGGCGCTAAAAATCCAGGTTTTCAACGTTCAACGCATTGTTCTGGATGAATTCGCGACGCGGTTCGACAACATCACCCATCAATTTGGTAAACAGATCGTCAGCTTCTGCCAGATCGTCGACCTTGACTTGCAGCAAGGTACGCGCATCAGGGTCCAGAGTGGTTTCCCAAAGCTGATCGGGGTTCATTTCGCCCAAGCCCTTGTAGCGCTGTAGCGAAAGACCCTTTTCGCCTTCTTCCAGAATTGCTTTCAGCAGATCAAGCGGCCCGTGGATCACCTGCTGCCGGTCCTTGCGCACAAGCGTGGCAGGCAGGTTGTAGACGTCTTGCAGGCCTTTCGTGAATGTGCCGGTCCGCCGGGCTTCGCCACCGCGCAGCATGGGGCCATCCAGCGTGCGGACCTCTTCGACGCCGCGCAGGATACGCGCCAGGCGCATACCTTTGTCTTGCGTGATGCGCCCTTGCCAGCCGCGTTCCCATTCCAGCGCGATCAGGTTCAACCGCTCTGCCACACGGTCTGCGGTGCCTTGCAGGTCACTTTCGACAACGCCGGGAACGAATGCACCGGCGATGGCCGCTTGTTCCAGAATGTGGCGCGGGTAATGCGTTGGAAAGGCTTCCAGCACGCGTTTCAACTGGCGTGCCTCGTCCACGACACGACGCAGATCGTTGCCGGTGATCTCTTCTCCGTTGCCTTGGCGCAGCATCGCGCCGTCAATGCCCTGTTCAATCAGATATTCGTCCATCGCAGGCTGATCTTTGAGGTACACCTCGGACTTGCCGCGCGACACTTTGTAAAGTGGCGGTTGCGCGATGTAGAGGTAGCCGCCTTCAACCAGTTCAGGCATCTGACGGAAGAAGAAGGTCAGCAGCAGGGTACGGATGTGCGCGCCATCGACGTCCGCGTCGGTCATGATGATGACCTTGTGATAACGCAGCTTGTTGATGTTGAATTCGTCGCGTCCGATACCAGTGCCCAGCGCCATGACAAGGTTGCCGATTTCCTGACTGCCCAGCATGCGGTCGAACCGTGCGCGTTCAACATTCAGGATTTTACCCTTGAGCGGCAAAATCGCCTGCGTGCTGCGGTCACGGCCTGTTTGCGCGGACCCACCGGCCGAGTCACCCTCGACCAGGAAAACTTCGGTCTTGGACGGATCCTTTTCCGAACAATCCTTCAGCTTGGATGCGTTGAAGTTTACATCCATCGCCGATTTGCGGCGTATTTCGCGGGCTTTGCGTGCGGCTTCCCGGGCGGCTGCGGCTTCAACGATCTTTGAGATGATCGACTTTGCCATTTGCGGGTTCTCTTCAAACCATTCGGTCAGCTTTTCACCCATCAGGTTTTCAACGGCCGGGCGCACCTCGGAGCTGACGAGTTTGTCTTTGGTCTGGCTTGAGAATTTCGGATCAGGCACTTTGACGGACAGCACGCAGGTCAGACCTTCGCGCGCGTCATCGCCTGTCAGCGACACCTTTTCCTTCTTCGATATCCCCGTTTCGGTCGCGTATTTTGCGATCGCGCGGGTCAGCGCGCCGCGGAAACCGGCCAAGTGTGTGCCGCCATCGCGCTGCGGGATGTTGTTGGTGAAGGGCAGCACCATTTCGTTATAGCTGTCGTTCCACCACATCGCGACTTCGACGCCGATATCATCGCGTTCGCCGGTCACATAGATCGGTTCTTCCATCAATGGCGTTTTCGAACGGTCCAGGTATTTGACGAATTCCTTTACGCCACCCTCATAGAACAGGTCCGCCTTAAGCGGTTCTGCAGGTCGCAGGTCTTCCAGAATAATCCGCACGCCGGAGTTCAGGAAAGCCAGTTCCCGCAAACGCTTTTCCAGCGTATGAAATTCATAGTCGCGATTGCTGAACGTATCGGTCGAGGCAAGGAACGTCACCTCTGTTCCCTTGCGCCCATCGGCATCGCCGACGACCCGCAGGTGTTCTTTGGTAAAGCCACCCTCGAAACGGGCATAATGTTCTTTACCGTCGCGCCAGATGCGCAGTTCCAGATAGTCGGACAGCGCGTTCACCACCGACACGCCCACGCCGTGCAGACCGCCCGATACCTTGTAGGAGTTCTGGTCGAATTTACCGCCGGCGTGCAGTTGCGTCATGATGACTTCGGCTGCGGAAACGCCTTCGTCCTCGTGGATGCCTACCGGAATACCGCGCCCGTTGTCGCCCACTGTGATGGACCCGTCGGCGTTGATTTTTACGTAAACATGGTCGGCATGACCGGCCAAAGCCTCATCAATGCCGTTGTCCACGACCTCGTAAACCATATGGTGCAGGCCAGAGCCATCGTCGGTGTCACCGATATACATACCGGGGCGCTTG
>CBDTVH010000487.1:0-2538 GCA_965363665.1 uncultured Yoonia sp.
CGGTGCGACCATGGCAAAGGTGCCGCCCTGCGGCATTGCCGTGATCTGCGCTTTCAGCAATTCGGTCTGCGATCCGCCCTTGTAGGCATGGGGCATGGCGTTTTGCGCTGAAAGGTCCCAGCCTTCGACGGCCCCATCCACAAAGTCGATACCGGGCGACAGGATCAGCCGGTCATAAGGCAGCGTGCTGCCCCCTGCGAGGCTGACGGTTCTGGCGTCGCGGTCCACGCCGACCGCCCAGTCATGCACGACGTTGATGCCATAGTCGGCAGCCAGCGTGCCGTAGCTGTGGCCCAGCGACCCCATCTCGCGGAAGCCGCCAAGATAGAGGTTGGAGAAAAAGCAGGTGTAATAGGTGCGCGTGGGTTCCACCAACGTGACGTCAATCGCGCCTTCGCTGTCCTTGGCGATATAGCGCGCCGCCGTTGCGCCGCCCGCGCCGCCACCAATGACGACCACGCGTGGTTTGCCTTGCGCACGCACCATCGGTGCCGCCAAAAGTCCGGCGCTGGCTGAGGCTGTTACCAGGAAAGTCCTTCTGTCTAATGTCATCGTTCTTCCTCCCAGTTTTGCATCGTTATTGGATGCTCTCAAAATACGCCGCGAGGGCGGCGATCTCTTCGTTCGACAGTCGGCCAGCCATCATCTGCATCACGGGATGCGTCCGCACACCGTCCTTGTAGGCGTGCATGGCGGTGACAAAATCCGCGGCGGGCCAGTTGGTGATGGACGGGATGCCAGCGGTCGCACCACTGGGCTGGTGGCAGGACGTGCATTCGCCCGAAAGATATGCGCCGTAGGCCGGATCGCCGATAATGGCGAGCACCTCTGGCGCGACCGCATGATCGACGGGGGCGGCGGTGGGGGCGGCTTCGGGAATGTTGCCCGGGCTGGCCGAATACCGGCGCAGATAGGCCAGCAGATCGTCGCGATCCCGCTGATCGGGCAGTCCACCAAAGCTCATCCGGGTGTTCGACACCAGCCTGCGAGGGTTTTCGATGAAAGTGTCAAGCGTTTCATAGGTCCAGATCAACCCACCTGCGGCGGCGCGTTCAAAACCGGTGGAGTACCGATAACCCTCGGCGGCACCGGCTGGACGATCAAAGATGTTGTTGAGGTGCGGGCCGATGCGATCCCGCGCGCCCTGCCCCACTTCGTGACATCCGCTACATTGCCGAAAGATGGCTTCGCCGTTTTCCGCATCACCGCCGATATCGGCGTAACCAAAGCTTGCAACACCCGCAAAAGAGATGATGGCAAGCAGGCGGCGCATTACTCTTCAAAGCTCTGCATATAGGCGATCAGCGCCGCGATATCAGCCTCTTCCCGGACGCCGCGGAATGACATTCTGGTGCCCTCCATCGTGCCGCGCGGGTCTGCAAGGAACGCCGCGAGGTTTTCATGCGTCCAGACGTCACCGGCTGCGGCTGCGTCCTGAAAGACGCTGGAGTAGCGGAACCCGTCAACCGCGCCCATTGTGCGGCCGATCATGCCATTCAGGGCCGGACCAGTCCGGTTGCCGGCACCCTCGCCGATTTCATGACAGGTCTTGCACTGGCGAAATGCGGCCTCGCCCGCGGCGATCAATGTTGGGTCGATGCCATCGTCGGCTGGTGCTGCTGCAGCGTCGTCCGGTGCCGGATCGGCTGAGGCATCATCGGCTGCAGGGGCGCCGTCATCGTCAGGGGTCACGTCCAGAACTGTCGCCCGCATGGTGATTTCAACGCTGTCCTTGCAGTTTTCCATGCAAGGTTCGGCGCGCCATTCGGCGTATTCAAGCTCTGGCCGGTCGTCGATGACGAAGCCATCGACGTTGTACATTTCAATGTCGGTGAAGTTCTCGTGACTCAGTTCGAAATCATCATCGACCATGTCATTGGAATACATGATATAGGCCACGATTGCGTAGGTTTCGTCCGCGGTCAGCGTCCCGGCTTCGCCAAACGGCATGGAACGGTGGATGTAGTCCCAGGCGGTCGAAAGATAGGGCCAGTAAGAGCCAACGGTCTTGACCGGGTCCCTGTTTGCCAGCGTGTCGAAACCACCGGCCAGCGCGGGCCAGTTACCTACCCCTTCGGCGAAATCGCCATGGCATGACGCGCATTTCTCGACAAAGACCTCTTCCCCGGTGAACACGTCACCGCTTCCTTCGGGCAGTCCGCGTCCGTCGGGCAGAACATCGACGTTCCATGCGGCCAGTTCCTCTGCAAATGCTTCGCGGCCCAGACCGTAGGTGCCTTCGATGACGGGGGCAGGCGCGGTCATGCCGCCGCCGCTTGTTGCGGCATCAGCGGCGGCCAGTGCCAAGGCGTCACGTTCAGCCTGAAGTCTTGCAGCTTCGGCTTCGGCGGCCTGTGCCTCGGCGATGGCGCGCGCGACGTTTTCTTCGGTTTGCTGAACGCGGGCTTCAAGCGTTTCGATGGTCTGCGCGCCGTATTCGCGCGACGACAGCCCGTAGGCCACGCCAAGCGCGAGCGCAGTCACGCCTATTGCAGGGACAAAAAGGAACGTGATCTGTTTCATAACCTGCAGTCCGCA
>CBDTVH010000488.1:0-2535 GCA_965363665.1 uncultured Yoonia sp.
AGTTTCCACTCTTCCAATCTCTTTTACCACGTCCATGCCTTCAACAACCCGGCCGAAAACACAGTACCCCCATCCCTGAGTTGTTTTGGAAGTAAAATCAAGTGGTTTATTGTCAGCGGTATTGATGAAGAATTGCGCTGTGGCGGAATTCGGGTTCATGGTCAAGATCATCTCATAGAGATCCAACGCATCTTCGGGACGCCCTAGTTCTTCCATGATGATTGCCAAACCGCGCATCGCCTCGAAGTGGCGGGGGTTCAGCGTCAGCGTCTGACGGATGTCGTCCAACGCCGGACCCGTCAATCCCATCAGATAGTAAGACGAGGCACGCCCATAATACCCTTCGGCAAAATCCGGCGCATGATCAACCAATGCGGTAAAATGGTCGACCGCGACTTCGGGTTCACCATCTTCCAACGCGTCCTTGCCGCGCCGCAACAGCAGGTCCATCGCAGCAGATCCGCTTTTTTCCCATTGGGCGATAATCTGCCTTTCGATACGCACATAGGTGCTTTCATCAGCCTCTGCCAACTCTTGATAAAGATCATCCAACGTCGTTTGCTGTGCGTTGACGGGTAAGGAAAACCCGACTGCCAGGCAAAGTGCCGTAACGATACATTTGAAGCGATGTGTCTGCATAACCATACTGGTAATGTAGCGCACTGTGCGGTCAACACCAGAGGCCGGGCAGTCACATCAATGAATAGAGGACGAAAAAATGAGTGATGTTGTGACAGAGGCCGTCGCTGCCCTGAATGCAAAGATGGATGGGCAGGGTTTTGATGGCTCGGCTAAATTCGATATCGAAGGTGAAGGCAGCATCATCATCGACCAGAACGGCGCGCGTGCCGGTGACGAGGATACGGACGTTACTCTGACCGCCACAACCGAAGTGTTCAAAGCCATCCTTGATGGTGAGATGAACCCGACAACCGCGTTCATGACCGGCAAACTGGGCGTGGACGGCGACATGGGTCAGGCCATGAAGCTTTCTGGCGTTCTGTCATAATGATGGAAGCGGCCCCCCTTTTCGATGAGATCGCCAGCGGTCCCGCAGGCGGGGCCGCCCATTGGCTGACGACATCTGACGGGCTGCGTATTCGCGTGGGTCATTGGAACCTTGCGAACGCAAAAGGCACCGTGCTGATCTTTCCCGGCCGCACTGAGTTTATCGAAAAATACGGGCTGACCGCCAAGGCGTTGCAAGACCGCGGCTTTGCCAGTCTTGCCATTGATTGGCGCGGGCAAGGTATTGCCGACCGCATGACGCCGAACCGCGCCATCGGACATGTCGGCGATTTTGCAGATTACCAGCACGACGTCGCCGCCGCCCTAGCCTATGCCAACGATGTGGGGCTGCCGCGTCCCTACTTCCTTCTCGGGCACTCCATGGGTGGATGCATTGGCTTACGGTCGCTGATCGAAGGGCTTGATGTGACGGCCGCCATGTTTTCAGCCCCGATGTGGGGCGTGCAAATGGCCGCGGCCCTGCGCCCGCTTGCGTGGGGGTTGTCGACGGTCAGCAAACCCTTGGGGTTTGATCAAACCATCGCGCCCGGGCAGTTCGAAGAAGGCTACGCCCTGCGCGTGAGTTTCGAGGAAAACACGCTGACCAATGACCCCAATATGTGGGCGATGTTTGGCGATCAATTGCGCAAGCATCCCGACCTTGGCCTTGGTGGCCCGTCGCTGCGCTGGCTCAATACATCGCTACGCGAAATGCACCGACTCAGCAGCGTCCCCTCTCCACGCATCCCGTGCATGACCTATCTGGGCACGGATGAGGCTATCGTTGATCCTTTCCGCATCCGTGCGCGCATGAAAAATTGGCCCGATGGCGTTCTGCGTGTGATCAAAGGCGGCAAGCACGAAATGCTGATGGACACGCCGGAGCTGCGTAACATGATCTTTGATGAGACAGCGGCGTTCTTTGACGCACAGCTGGCGCAGGCCGCTTAACCCAGCTCACTATCGGCACGAACCTTGAAGCCCGCCGCACGGAGCTGACCGACAGTTTCAGTCACATGCTGCTGATCACGCGCCTCGATCACGATCTCAAGCTCGGCCTGTTTCAAGGACACGCTTTGCATCATGCGTTGGTGAATAACCTCGATCACGTTGGCCCCGGCATCACCAATGATCCGCGAGATATCGGAAAGCTGGCCGGGCGTGTCATCAATCTCAAAGGTCAGGCGCGTGATCCGGCCATCACGTACCAGCCCGCGCAGGATCAGTGTTGAAAGCAAACGGGAGTCGATGTTGCCACCGCACACGACCAGCCCCACCTTTTTGCCGTGCCAATCCTTGGCATGTTTTTCGATCACAGCCAGACCCGCGCCAGCGGCCCCTTCGGCGACGATCTTTTCATAAGACAGCAGATCAAACACCGCCGCTTCAATCTCGGCCTCAGTTGCGGTTTCTACCCGGTCTACATGGGTCTTGATCACCGCCAAATTCGCCTCAGCGGGTGCACGCACCGCGATCCCTTCGGCCAATGTAGAGCCGCCAAAGTTAGTCCCGACCTTGTCAAACCGG
>CBDTVH010000489.1:0-2531 GCA_965363665.1 uncultured Yoonia sp.
TATTGCCAGATTTCTTCTTCGCCGTTGGTTTCCAGATGTTGCAGCAAGGATTCCAATGCCCGATCCAGGAACCGCTTATGCGATTGATCAACACGCGATCCGAATTGCTGGAATGCAATATCAAGGCGCTCATCCAGGGATTTCATGCTCTGCGCTTCCAGCTCATCAAGATGGGCTGTAAGTTTGTCGGCAGACATCACCTCAACAGTGTCGCCGTCCAGACGCATCGACACCACGGCGTTTGACGCACGCACACCACCCACAAGGTTCAACGCGCGCTTGCGAGAGGCGGAGAGGACTTCAGCGCCGGGGCCTTCTGCGATCCGTTCGGACAGGGCCGCATAAAGTTGTGGAACACCGGACAGATGCCACACCAGTTCCTTGGTTCCCATGCCTGCGGTTTCGGCGCTCAGCGACGCTTCGGCCCAATTGAACATGGCCTCGGCGCTGTCTTCGACGATATCGTCAAGATCTTCGGACAAGGCCATATTGGCCCAGTAGGCACTGCCGAAAATGACCTGAGGGTTTTCGGGGCCGTTGTTGTCAGCCAGCGTCTGCAAAATACTATCGCGAATTTCGGGGACCTGTTCAGCCGGGTTCGACAATTCGTCGATGCGGTTCACAAAGATCACGACCTCACGTGCCTTCACGTTCGAAATCAGGCGGATCAGCCCCATATCCATCGAGCTGAGAGCCTGATGGGCGGACAGGACGACCACGCAGATACGACTGTCGCGCAATGCGTTGATCGTGATCTGTTCACGCATCATGAAGGTATCGTTTACGCCGGGCGTGTCACGCAGACAGATCGCCATGGGGATTTTATCGGCATCAAGATAAAGATCAGCAGATTTGGTGATATCGGCAAAGCGCCCCTGCTGGTCGTCGTCTTCCTCATCACCGAAATCGTCGCCCATGCAGACATAACGCTGCACCAATTCATCGCTCAGTTCGGCGTAGTTATGCTTTTGCCCCAGCAACAGTTCAAACTTGCGGCCAAGGCGCTGCTTGGTCTTCTCGCGCATTTCGGCAATTTGCAGGCGCACTTTCTCAAGTTCATCATCCGCGCCGGCGCGTTCGGACAGTTCACCGATTCGGCCACCGTTCTCGACCAGATGATCCCATTCGCCCTGGCTGAAAAACTGAAAAGTCGCCGTCGGCGCATCGTCGGGCAGCGGGGCATTCAGGTGCAACGAGGTGACAACAGAGGTCCAGGGGTTCACATCGGCAGGCAGCAGATCAGGGCGTCCCACCATGGCATTCACCAGAGACGTCTTACCCGATTTGATCTGACCGATCATCGTAATGCTCGGCTCAAAAGCGCGTAACTGCTTGATAAGTTTGGCAGCCTTCTTTTCGGCGTCCTGCCCACCCAGCTTTACGACGTCCCGCAGGGTCGCTTCCAGGTCGACAACTTCATCATGGAACGTGTCCAGCTTTTCCAAGCCAAGTCGCATGAAGGGCAGCTGTTCGGGTGGGACGGCAAGACCATCCCCGTTTGCGACCTCTTCCATCTTCATCCTAGTTCGTCCTCAGCAAAATCATCGCACCAGCATTAACACCAGTTCTTGTCGTAGCCAAATAGCAGCAGAAACACTATTTTATTGCCATTATGGAAACAGATTAGAACGGCAAAACTATGGCGCGATGCTTAACATTTTCACAAGCTTAGCGGCGATTTAGGCCGCGAGGTCTGCTTGTAGCTCTCGCTTAATCTGGAGCATGAGGCTGACAGCTTCAAGGGCTGCACTGTCACGTTTCTCCATTTGCATCAACTGAACCATATCAGCCGCGTCGAATGCCGTGTCTCGCATGCGCAGCAGCGCCTGATCGGCATCATCGCCGTTTTCGTTCAGATAGTCACACAACCACTGAATATGATCTGCCGTCATCGCCATGACTTCGGCAGGCCCACCCTCACCATGTGCCTCCAGGGCGCCGACAAGTTCTGTACCGCGATCTTCGATATAGGTGATCACATGCTCATAGGCGTCACGGGTTGCGGGCTTCAGCGCCGTTGTCGCTTCGTCTTCTACCGGCTCTGGCGTCGGTTCAGCGGGTGCTTGCGTGGCAGGGGGCGGTGTTTGGTCCAGTGCTGCATCGCGCGACACGTTCTTGCGCGCTGCAATTTCGCGCAGACGGGAAATGGCATCTTGTGCGGCGGGTTTTGCCGGTGTGGGCTGTGCAGGTTCTTCAGGTGTCCTTTCAGGGTCAGGGGGCGCGGCTTGCGCGACTGGCGGCTCATTCACCGGGGTGTCTTCTGTCGCGTCCGGTTCCGGTGCGGCGACTGCAACCTCGGGCTCGGCAACATCGCCCTGATCGCCCACGTCCGACAAAAGATCAGCGTATTGATGCAGCAGCATGTCCGCCATATCGACGGCATGCGGAAACGCAAGCGGCAGTTAAGCGTCGTTTCGCTCAATCAGCCCCTCGATTGCCCCGACGGCGATAACTGTGAGACGCTGGAGGCTGTGGCCGCGGCGGACGATTCGTACAATCCGTCCGAGCAGGTGCAGCAGATTGAGCAGGCC
>CBDTVH010000490.1:0-2529 GCA_965363665.1 uncultured Yoonia sp.
GCCCTGGCCGGTACGGCCGCGGCCCAGACGTTCCCGGTGGTGGCCGGCACGCTGGAGGTCCAGGTGGGGGCGGCCGGCATCGTCCTGCCCGAGAGCGCGAACGGCATGATGAGCGCCCAGCCGGAGCTGCGCGTCGGCTTCTTCGCCCAGCATCAGGTGGATGAGTTGCGGATCGAGGAAACCTCGCTTGACCACCTGTTCCGCGAACGACCCAATGAAGGGCAGGCGAAACTGCGCGCCCGCCTCGCCGGGTTCGGGCTTGGCGCAGATCAGGCGGATACCGAGGTCGGCCGCCTTTCCGGTGGGCAAAAAGCACGGCTCTCGCTGCTGCTGGCCACCCTGCCCGCACCGCACCTGCTGATCCTGGACGAACCGACAAACCACCTCGATATCGAAAGCCGCGAAGCACTGGTCGAAGCCCTAACGGCCTACTCAGGCGCGGTCATCCTTGTCAGCCACGACATGCACCTGCTGTCCATGGTCGCCGACCGGCTTTGGCTGGTCAAAGACGGGCACGTCACACCTTATGATGAAGACCTGCAAGCCTATCGCAAGATGCTGCTGACCCCCGAAAAACCGCGCGAGAAAGATAAAACGGCACCCGTCAAAACCGCCAAACCCTCGCGTGAGGCGGTGATGGCGTTGCGATCAGACGTGCGCAAAAACGAAGAGCGGGTCAAGAAAATCAACGACATGCGCGACAAACTCGCCAAGAAACTGGCCGATCCCGCGCTTTACGAAGACGGCAAGGCAGGTGAGCTCGCCACCTGGAACAAGAAATACGCCGAAGTCATGGACGGGCTGGAACGGGCTGAGGCGATGTGGATGGCAGCACTGGAAAACCTCGAAAAGGCCGAAAGGGCGTAACCCGCTCCCCCCTTCATCTTGGCCGAAAAACTCCCGCCGGAGGCATCCGGTCCTTGCAATCACGCGCCACCCTCTGTCAGACAAAGCACCATGACCGAACTTCCAGCCCTTATCGCAGCTTTTACAACGCTGTTCATCATCATCGACCCGCCGGGTCTGGCGCCTGTGTTCATCGCCCTGACCCAAGGCATGAACGCCGCCCAACGGCGCGCCATCGCGATCCGGGCGTTCCTGGTGGCGGCGACCCTGATGATGGTGTTCCTGTTTCTGGGCGAAGCGGTCCTTGGCTTCATCGGTATCTCGATGGACGCCTTCCGTATTGCAGGCGGCATCCTTTTGTTCCTCACAGCCCTCGACATGCTGTTCCAACGCAGACAGGCCCGGCGCGAAGATAACGCCGCCGAAGGACAGGCCGAACACCACGATGACCCTTCGGTCTTTCCGCTCGCCCTGCCGCTGATCGTCGGCCCCGGTGCGTTCACCACGGTTATTCTTCTGGCGGGGCGACGGATCTTGCCGCGATTGCCGGTGTTATCATCGCGGTGCTGCTGATCGTATTTCTGGCATTCCTCGCCGCCCCCGCGATCGAGCGTGCCTTGGGCAAGACCGGCCTGAACATCGTCACCCGTGTTCTGGGCATGCTGCTGGCCGCCCTCGCCGTGCAATTCGTGCTGGATGGCCTACGGGGTTTCGGGATCGGCGGATAATGCCTATATCTATGTCATGAGCACTGATCAAATCATGCAACTGACCTATCTGGTCCTGCTGGGCGCCGCCATCGCAGGCTCTGCCATCGTGGCAGGGCGCAGCAATATGGGCAAAATGGCGCAACAGGCCGCGATCTGGGCGCTGATCTTTGTCGGCGTCATCGGGGCCTACGGACTGTGGGAGGAGATCAGCAATGACGTCAACCCCCGCCAAGCCATCATCAACGAAAGCACAGTCGCCGTCCCGCGCGGCAACGATGGCCACTATTACTTGACCCTTGAGGTCAACGACCAACCGATCCGCTTTGTCATCGACACAGGTGCCAGCCAGGTGGTCCTGTCGCAGGACGATGCCGTCCGCCTTGGATTTGACATTCCTGACCTCGATTTCACCGGCACGGCCTTTACGGCCAACGGCCTCGTGCGCACGGCACCCGTCACGCTACCTCTGGTCACGCTGGGCGACATCGAAGATCGCAACATACCGGCGGTCGTCAACGCAGGGGCGATGGACACATCCTTGCTGGGTATGACCTATCTGGGGCTTTATGACCGGATCGAAATTTCAAACGGCGAGTTGGTGTTGAACAGATGATGCGCGCTTTCATCTTCATGTTGCTCGTCGCGGCCTGCACGCCGCAACCCAGCGCACTACCTGAAGACTTCGACGCGACTTTCGCGTTCTAGCGTTAGACTAGTTGCTGTGTTGCTTGCGCATATCGACCGTCGGCAAGACCCCGTTCAGGCGATATAGCGGCGGGTGATCGCCGTCGTAACGAAATCCCGTCAGATCGGCGAAATAATTTCCGGTAAGGGACGAAAATACTTCGACAATCAGGTCCTCGTTGCTTTCCGGCAGGTCCAGTTCGCCGGGCTCGGTGTAAGTGTAATCATGCGGCAAGCCGTTCCACCAAACACGATAGGCTTCGGCCTCGGCGGTCAGATCAATGGGCGG
>CBDTVH010000491.1:0-2524 GCA_965363665.1 uncultured Yoonia sp.
TGATGTGATCCTGCCTGCCTCCGCCTTTGCGGAGAAAACAGGTACGGTGACGAATACCAACCGACAGGTGCAAATGGGCCGTCCTGCGGTGCCTCCGCCCGGCGAGGCGAAGGAAGATTGGTGGATCACGACCGAGCTTGCCAAGCGACTGGGGCTGAGTTGGACCTACACACATCCCAGTGAAGTATTCGCCGAGATGGCCTTGTCGATGAAGTCGCTCAGTAACATCACCTGGGACCGGCTGGAAGCACAGAACGCAGTGACTTACCCGTCGCTGTCGCCCACGGACCCCGGCCAACCCATTGTATTTGGCGACGGCTTCCCGCGCGAAAACGGACGGGCCAAGTTCACACCTGCCAGCGTGATCGCGCCGGACGAAACACCCGATACCGAATATCCCATGATCCTGACCACAGGGCGGCAGCTGGAACACTGGCACACCGGGTCCATGACCCGCCGATCCAAGGTTCTGGACGCGGTGGAGCCAGAGGCCAACTGTTCGCTGCACCCCTCAACCTTGCGTAAACTAGGCGTCGCACCCGGCGGACTGGTCACACTGACGACCCGGCGCGGCAGCATCACGATCATGGCCCGCGAGGATCGGGCGGTGGCCCCTGATATGGTCTTTGTACCATTTGCCTTCGTGGAAGCGGCCGCCAATGTGCTGACCAATCCGGCGGTTGATCCCTATGGCAAAATCCCCGAGTTCAAGTTCGCTGCTGTCAGGGTGGAAAAGGCAGAAACCCCGGTTGCGGCAGAGTAGCGAACCGCGCATGGTCCTGTAGTTTATGCCCCGCTATTGAATATCAGGTGACCGCTGGCATAGCGTCCTTGGGGCGGGGCCTGTTTTCAGCGCCATCCGCCAGAATAACTAAAGGAGACGCGTCATGCGCAAACTGACCCTGATCGCCGCCCTGACCGGCCTTGCCATGCCCGCATTTGCCGAAGATGCAGCCTTGCTGATGGGCGTCGAGCGCTATGATGACTTTCGCCGCGTAAGTGATGCGACCGATATTTTGGATGCGGCGGAAGATTTGCGCGACGCGGGCTATGCGGTCTCGACCCTGTCCAATGGCTCTGCCCCCGATATGCGGCGCCTGCTGGAAGAGTTCGCGACAGAGGCTTTGGATGCAGAACGGTTGATTGTCGCGCTGTCAGGCCGTTTCGCGACCGATGGCACACGGACTTGGTTTTTGGCCGAAGAGGCAGATACGCCCACACTGTTCGGGCTAGATGATGCCATCTCGGTCGATAGCGTGATGGATGTTTTGTCACGCGCACCGGGGCAGGCGGTGTTGGTGTTGGGATATGATCAGGACGGGTTCAGCAGCTTTGGCAGTTACCTGCGCGAAGGTGTGGGCGATCTTGATATTCCACAGGGTGTGACCGTGATCTACGGCGAACCGGGCCGTATTGAGGACGTGCTGTCAGATGCCGTGGCAGTTACGGGCGGCGATGTGATGGCCTATGTTCGCGACAACCGGCGGCTCAACATGAGGGGATACCAACCGCAAAGCCTGATCATGCAGGTCGATGCGGGGGAAGAGACGCCATCGCGTTTGCCAACGATCGAGCCGACCTTGCAGGCATGGACCAACGCCCAACGGGCGGACACCGCCGACAGCTATCGCGACTTTATCTTCGACAATCCCGGCAGCCCCTTCGCCGCCGAAGCGCGCCGACGGCTGGATCAGATTGAACGTGATCCAGTCAGGCTGGCACAGCAGGACGAAGACGCGTTGAACCTGACGCGCAACGAACGCCGCGAGATTCAGCGCAACCTGACGCTGCTGGACTTCAACACACGCGGGGTCGATGGGATCTTCGGTCCCGGCACCCGCGGTGCGATCCGGAACTGGCAGCAAAACAACGGGTTTGCCCAGACGTCGTTTCTGACGACAGAGCAGATCAACCGCATCGACGCCCAAGCCAGCCGCCGCGCCGCTGAAATCGAAGCTGAAGAAGAACGCGCCCGCGAGGAAGCGCTGGCGCTAGATCGCGACTACTGGGATGAAACGGGTGCGCGCGGCACGATTGCAGGCTATCGCGCGTATCTTGAGCGGTACCCGAACGGCAGGTTCGCCGACGAGGCCCGCAATAAGCTGGCAGCAACGCAAGAGGCAGACAACGACGAAGCACGCGCCCGCGAAGACGCGTTGAACATCAACCCGGTCCTGCGACGGTTGATCGAGAACCGCTTGCAACAGCTGGGCTTCAACCCCGGACAGGTCGATGGACGGTTTGACCGGGACACCCGCCGCGCGATCAGCCGGTATCAACAACAAGGCAATCTGACCGCGACCGGTTATCTGGATCAGGCCACCCTTGCGCGGCTTCTGGCAGATACATTCGGACGCTGATCTGCACTGACAGATAAGAGGAAAGGACGCTTCGACATCGCCAGCCCCTCACCGGATGTGTTGAACCGCCAAAGAGGCGCACAGTGCATCATGGCTTTCAGCAAGAGAATGCCCTCGCAGAAATCTGCGGGGGCATATTCGTTTGGAAGGTTGGTTGTGTGGAC
>CBDTVH010000492.1:0-2521 GCA_965363665.1 uncultured Yoonia sp.
GGCCACTGCCGGTGCGGCGTCCGCCTTCACCTCAACCGTATCGTCTTTCTTGCGACGGGTCCGTGTCCGCTTCGGCTTTTCTTCTGTCTTCTCTGCCTCGGCGGGGGCCGGGGCAGGGGCGGCCTTGCCACCCGGCACGTCCAGACGCGGGATCGTCTCTTTCACCAGACGTTCCACATCTTCCAGGTTTTTCTCATCCCGCGGCGCGCAGATCATGATCGCCGTACCCGTGCGCCCGGCGCGGCCAGTGCGCCCGATGCGGTGCACATAGTCTTCGGCATGGCTGGGCACGTCGAAGTTGAAAACATGCGTCACCGCCGGAATATCCAGCCCGCGGGCGGCCACATCTGAGGCCACCAGGAAACGCAGTTTGTTGTCGCGGAACCCTTCCAGCGTGCGTGTGCGGTGGCTTTGGTCCAGATCACCGTGGATCGGGGCCGCGTCATAGCCGTATTTATTCAATGACTTCGCAACGATATCGACGTCTGACTTGCGGTTACAGAAGATGATCGCGTTGGAACAGGCCTCACCCTCCGCGTCGATCAACTTGCGCAGCAGTTCGCGCTTTTCAGAAGGTTCTTTGGGCTTGGACGACCCTTTGAACATGACAACACCCTGCTTGATGTTGACGTTCGTGGTCGCGGCACGGGCCACTTCGATCTTGGCGGGGTTCGACAGGAACGTATTGGTGATCCGTTCAATCTCTGGCGCCATCGTGGCACTGAAAAACAGGGTTTGACGCGTGAACGGCGTGCGTTTGAAGATTTCCTCGATATCGGGGATGAACCCCATATCAAGCATCCGGTCAGCCTCATCAACCACCATGATCTTCACATCCGTGAGGATCAATTTTCCGCGCTCCAGATGGTCCAACAGACGACCCGGGGTCGCGATCAAGACATCGACGCCCTTGTCGATGATCTTGTCCTGATCCTTGAAACTGGTGCCGCCAATCAGCAGGGCGCGCGACAGTTTGGTGTATTTGGCATAAGTGTCGAAATTCTCGGCCACTTGAGCGGCCAATTCACGCGTTGGCGCCAGCACCAGCGAGCGTGGCATCCGCGCCCGTGCACGGCCACGTCCCAAAAGCGTGATCATCGGCAGCGTAAAGGCGGCGGTTTTGCCTGTACCTGTCTGGGCAATACCCAAAACGTCGCGGCCTTCAAGGGCAGGTGCGATCGCGCCGGCCTGAATGGGGGTTGGGGTGTCGTAGCCGGTTTCAGCGACGGCCTTTAGAACCTTGGGGGCAAGGTTCAAATCAGAAAACTTGGTCATGTACGTCCTATGTATGCGGATCGGTCCGCATTTTTGTGAAAGGACGCAATACTCTAAGCGTCCCGCAGCGTAGGCTTTTGACGGCCTGAGGTGGCGATAGCGGATATGCGATCAAGCGTCAAGTTGAGCGCGGTTTGACGGCGCGTCCGCGCATGATCGCAAAGCGGCGAAAGACGGTGCCGTCATCATGGTTCAACGCAGTCAGCAGATGACGCGTTAAAGTGCCGATGGCCGGGGCATCCCCGGCATCGCGCCAAAGGGGGGCAAGTAAATGTGCCTCCAGATCGCCTTGCAGCACCGAAAAGTCTTTCATCCCCATCGGCAGCGGGGATTTGTTGCGGTCTTGCGTGCGGAAGGGTTCTTGCGCGGATTTGCCGGAGAAGGCGCGTTCTGCCTCGTATATTTTCATCAGCGAGAACAGCATGTTCATCCGGGCCGCAAGGTTGCGATCCGCTTCTGTTTGCCCGTGATCGGCAAAGGTAATCACAGCCGAAATCAACCAGCGGGTCGGCAGGTTGGCCAGCAACCATGCCTCCTCTTCGGCCCAAAGCCTGCGAAACAACGTGGGCGCGCCGTCAGGATAGGTGTGTTTGCGCAGATGCGAGATCAACATGCCGTGCAGCATCGCCAATTCCGAGTGTCCGGCCAGTTCGCCCAAAAGCATATGGCGCTTCTTTTCGGTACGCGACAGCCCATCAGGGCGAGGCAGCGTCTGGTCGGGTAGGGGCGTCGCGGCAAGTGCTTTGAAATCCACATCCAGTGGTGGCAGCTCCGCACCGGTCAACAATGCGCGCCGTTTTTGATACTGCGGCAATAAGGACGCGATGCCGCCGGGAAAGGTTTCAGTGGTTTTGGACACGCGATGCCTTTGCTGTGCTCATCTGAGTATTGCCGTCCATAAGGCGCCTGACAAGTTGAAGCGTTAGCGACAACGCCAATACTAATCCTGCGACGGCAGTTCCGCAGCGTTTGTTTGCAGATGATCGGCCAACATCTGCTGGGACGCTTCATGCAGTTGGCGCAGGGTGTCATCCTGCAACAGGCGGTCCATCTCGGCCTCAAGCAAAGGTAGAACACGCAGGATCGAGCGATCTTCATTCTCGGTGCGGTTATATCGGTCAAAGAACGCATCCGAATGGCGCGCGGTGAAATCCTCAGATCCCGGTTTGTTTGGATCGCTTGGAACGAAATGCCCCCCCCGACCACGTAATCTGCGAAGGTCGGTCAGTGTGGGATGGCGCGTCAT
>CBDTVH010000493.1:0-2517 GCA_965363665.1 uncultured Yoonia sp.
GCGCTCAAGCGCATGAAGCCGACTTGCATCGAGGATATCGTGGCCTTGGTGGCGCTTTATCGCCCCGGCCCGATGGAGAACATCCCGACCTATTGCGAAGTGAAGAATGGGCAGCGGGAGCTGGAGTCAATCCACCCGTCGATTGACCATATCTTGAAGGAAACCCAGGGCATCATCGTTTACCAGGAACAGGTGATGGAGATCGCGCAAGTCATGGCGGGCTATTCGCTTGGCGGTGCTGACCTGTTGCGCCGGGCGATGGGTAAGAAGATCGCCGAGGAAATGGCCAAGGAACGCCCAAAATTTGAAGAGGGCGCCAAGGCCAACGGTGTCGAACCCAAGAAAGCCCGTGAGGTCTTCGACCTTCTGGAAAAATTCGCCAACTACGGCTTCAACAAATCCCATGCCGCGGCCTATGCGGTGGTCAGCTATCAAACCGCTTGGCTGAAGGCGAACCACCCGGTCGAATTCATGGCTGGGGTCATGAACTGCGATATTCACCTGACCGATAAGCTGGGCGTCTATTTCCAGGAGGTGAAGAAAGGGTTGGGGATCGAATACACCCCGCCTTGCGTCAACCGGTCGCAAGCGACCTTCGATGTGAAGGATCAGAAACTGGTCTATGCGCTGGGCGCGCTGAAAAACGTCGGTGTCGAGGCGATGAAGCTGATTGTCGAAGGGCGTAATAGCAAGGAATTCGTGAACCTGTTTGACTTTGCCCGTCGCGTCGACCTGAAACGCATCAGCAAGCGACCCTTGGAAATGCTCGCACGCGCTGGCGCCTTTGACGTGCTTGACCCCAACCGCCGCCGGGTGATGATGAGCCTTGATGCGCTGACCGCCTATTCGGCGGCAATCCATGAACAGAAATCGTCCAATCAGGTATCGCTTTTCGGTGATGCAGGCGACGATCTGCAAGAGCCGCGTCTGATGGGTGGCGAGGATTGGTTGCCGGCGGAACGGCTGGCCGAGGAATTCAAAGCCATTGGTTTCTACCTGTCGGGCCATCCGCTGGATGATTACATGGGGCCGCTGAAACGCAAGCAGGTCATGACACTGGATGACGTGATCGCCCGGGCCTCAAAGGGGGCAGCTGTCGTCAAGATGGCTGGCACCGTCTCGGGACGGCAGGAACGGAAATCAGCGCGGGGCAACCGTTTTGCCTTTGTGCAGCTATCTGATCCTACGGGGCAATACGAGGTGACCATGTTCTCTGACACGCTGGAGGCGTCACGCGAGTATCTGGAGACCGGCAGTCAGGTTGTCTTGCAATGCGAAGCCACGATGGAGGCCGATCAACTAAAGCTGCTGGGCCGTTCGGTATCGCCGATTGATGCCGTCGTTGCAGATGCAGGTGGTGCAGGGTTGCGCGTGTTCATTGATGGGCCGGACGTCATAGGGTCTGTTGCGTCCGTCTTAGCCAATGCCGCTGGTGGCACTGTGCGCGCGGCGCGCGGCCCCGTTTACTTCTGTCTGATGCATGATGATTTGCCAGGCGAGATTGAGTTGGACCTGGGCGAAGAGTTCCCGGTCAATCCGCAGATCAAGGGGGCGTTGCGGTCCCTGGGCGGTGTGATCGAAGTGGAGGATGCCTGAGGTGGCGCCGTCGGCAGGACAATAAGCGCAGCCCGAAATCTAGAAAACCGGTTATCAATGAATTTCCGGTTTAGCCCTACTCCGGATCGTAGGTGTTGAATTCGTTAACGGCTGGGGTCATCTCGAATGTGCCTTTCTGTGGAAACACGAACATGGGTTCGCCGTGATATTCGTCGATTTTTGAACGGACATCGTTCAAGTATTCGCGATTAGTAGTGGACGTATTTTTGAACTTCGATTGAAAGTCCCTGCGTACAAAATTCATATGATACATCGCAACACGTGTATGCGTGAAGTGATGATGGCGTCGAAAGAACTGCCTGACTTTCCGGGTCGAATCGACTTGCTCAGTTGGATAGTCGCGATCACCTAACTGGGTAAGATAACCCAATTTGGTAATGAAGGCGACGTTGGTAGTATCTCTAAATCGATACTTTGGGCTTTTGACGTGGAAGAATGAAGAGACGCTGGTGCTGTTGACGTTATTCGCAAGTATGAATTCTTTAGCGAAAGCAAGCTCCCTGTCACGATAGAATTCGTCCGCATCTATCGTGAAAAAGTGGCTACTTTTGCTCTGACGCGCACATCTCAATCCTAACTTTCGTTTGGCCAGTTCGTTTTGGCGTGCAGTTAAGCTTTGCTCGGGAGTATACCAAAGAATTTCGTCCACCAGGCCTTCTTCTTTTGCCTTGTCCAGCACGTGTTCTGCTTCGGCCGAGAGTGGCAGGCCCGTATTCGACAGACGTTGCGCAACAAGACAGATAAAGTCGGTTTGTGCGCGGATGGAACGCAGACTCGCAATCAGATGCTCTTCACCATTGAAGAAATTATAGATCGCGGCAAGTCTCAAGAATCATTTCCCCGCAATGGCTAATCCAACGAAAACGGACGCACACTTTAATATTTCCCTACCAATGTGGC
>CBDTVH010000494.1:0-2504 GCA_965363665.1 uncultured Yoonia sp.
CCGCTTTTCTATCGGGCGAGGGCCAGCTTTTCGCCAATGCTGAAACTGCGGCCCAGCTTTCGGATCCCAACGTTCTTGTCACACCGGACATTGCGCCCGGCACTGCCCTTACAGATATCGGCGTCGCGCAGCGGTTGTTGGACAAGCGAGGGCAGATCGACAGCCTGATTGTTTTACCGGGGCAGCCGCAAGGGCGTGCCGATCTTGCAGACATCGCACCTGATCTGACGGTGCAACCGGCACAGGGGAACACTGATATCGCGCAATTGACCGATAGTTTTCATCTTAACCTGACGGCCTTTGGCTTGCTGTCATTCGCGGTTGGCATTTTCATCGTGAACGGAGCGATTGGACTGGCGTTCGAACAACGCCGTCCTGTCGTGCGCACGATGCGCGCGCTTGGGCTGCCTTTGCGGCGATTGATTATCCTGATGGGCGCGGAATTGATGATCTTCGCGTTGATCGCGGGCGCAATCGGCGTGGGCCTTGGGTATTTGATTGCGGCACTTCTTTTGCCGGATGTCGCGGCCACGTTGCGGGGGCTTTATGGGGCTGATGTATCGGGGACGCTGCAACTCAGGCCCTCATGGTGGCTGTCGGGTCTGGCCATAGCACTTGGGGGCACCGCCATTGCGGCCAGCGGCGCGCTTTATCAGTTGGCCCGGATGCCTTTGCTGGCTGCCGCACAGCCCCGTGCGCTTGCGATGGCGGCGGGCAGACGGGCGTTAATCCAAGGCATTGCAGCGGCTGTTTTGTTGGGCATCGCCGCGGTTTTGATGTTCACGGCCAACGGGTTGATCGGTGGGTTCAGCCTGCTGGCGGCGCTTTTGATCGGTGCGGCACTTGCCTTGCCGCTGGTGCTTGACCGTATTCTGGCAGGGACCAGCAAGGTTGCGAAATCTGTCACGGCGCAGTGGTTTTGGGCAGATACGCGTCAGCAGTTGCCGGGGCTGTCGCTGGCCCTGATGGCCCTGCTTTTGGCAATGTCGGCCAATGTGGGGGTGTCCACGATGGTGTCCAGCTTTCGGCTGACCTTTACCGACTTTCTGGACCAGCGGCTTGCCTCGGAACTTTATGTGCGGACGGAAAACGAAGGGCAGTCTGCTGCATTGGTTGCATTTGCGACGCCGCGCACACAAATCATCCTGCCGATCCAGAGCGCCGATACACAGGTCGCCGGGCAACCGACCGAAGTGTTTGGCGCACGTGACCATGCAACTTATCGCGACAATTGGGTGTTTCTGGAACAGACACCGCGCCCGTGGGACACGACCTTTGCCGGGCAAACGGTTCTGATCAACGAACAACTGGCGCGGCGTGCCGGGCTGGATGTGGGAGACGCGATCATGGTGCAAGGCGCGTCATTCGAAATCGCTGGCGTCTATGGCGACTACGGCAATCCCATTGGGCAGGCGGTGATCGGTGAGGCCGTGTTCGCGTCGCTTTATCCCGACATTACACCACAGAACTTCGGATTGCGCATGAACCCTGATGATGTGCCCGATTTCGTCGCGGCATTAGAGGCGGCAACAGGTATTCCCGCGACCCAATCGGTCAATCAGGCGGGGATCAAGGCGATCTCGCTTGCGATATTCGAACGGACCTTCACGGTGACGACCGCCCTGAATGTGCTGACACTTGCCGTAGCGGGCTTTGCCATTTTGATGAGCCTGCTAACACTGGCCAGCATGCGGGTTCCGCAACTGGCCCCAGCATGGGCGATGGGTATGACACGGCGGCAACTTGGCAGGCTTGAGTTGCTGCGCGCGGTCATTCTTGCGGTGCTGACCGCCGTGGTTGCCCTGCCACTTGGTCTTGCGCTTGCCTGGGCCTTGCTGGCCGTGGTCAATGTGGCCGCCTTCGGATGGGAATTGCCGATGTATTTTTTCCCGGCGGACTATGCCCGCCTTGGCCTTTTTGCGCTGCTTGCCGCCATACTGGCCGCACTCTGGCCCGCACGCCGGCTGGCAAAGACGCCACCGGCAGATTTGCTCAAGGTGTTTTCCAATGAACGTTAAGGCGTTTTTTCTTGCCCTGTTACTGCCAATGTCGGCCTTCGCCCAAGGTTTTGCCGGTCTTGGTACCGACGCTGATGGTTTTTCTGTGCCGCAACCAAACCCACAGTTCACTTTCCCCCAAGATCACGGCGCGCACCCTGATTACCGGATCGAATGGTGGTACCTGACCGCCAACCTGACGTCCGAGGACGGCACGCCCTATGGCTTGCAATGGACCTTGTTTCGTTCCGCACTCGCCCCTGAGGATGGCGACGGGTGGACCGCCCCGCAGCTTTGGATGGGTCATGCTGCGGTCACCACGCCGGATAATCACTTTGTCACAGAACGGCTCGCGCGGGGTGGGATCGGGCAGGGAGGTGTCGTTGCAGATCCGTTTGAGGCGTGGATCGACGATTGGGTGCTGACGGGCGATTGGAACTCGCTGCGCATGACTGCCAGCGCCCCTGATTTCAGCTATGACATGACACTCACCGCTGAGGGGCCACT
>CBDTVH010000495.1:0-2502 GCA_965363665.1 uncultured Yoonia sp.
CGCGGTCTGATCCATAAAAGCGGATGTCTGGCGCGTGGGTTCCACCCACCCTACAGGCGCGCAATCCCACGGTCCCCGGTTTTCAAACCGCTTGATAAACGCCTCCGACGGCACCGCCGTGGATATGCTTCAAAAGTCCGGCGGCCGCAGGGCGTGTGGGGTGGTTTGCACGGTGACGCCGAGGTTCCGGACTTGCGAAGGTCTATCTGCTTGCGGCTGTAGATGGCGACGTTACACCTGACCTGCATATGAGAGGCACAGGCATGAACGCGGATTTTGACGTCTTTATCATCGGTGGTGGCATCAACGGCTGCGGCATCGCGCGCGATGCGGCGGGGCGGGGGCTGAAGGTCGGGCTGGCCGAGATGAACGACCTGGCGGGCGCTACATCTTCGGCCTCGACCAAGCTGTTTCATGGTGGCCTGCGCTATCTGGAGTTCTTTGAGTTCGGGTTGGTTCGCAAAGCATTGGTCGAACGCGAAGTGCTGCTCAAGAACATGCCGCATATTTCCTGGCCGATGCGCTTTGTGCTGCCCTATCACGCCGATATGCGGTTCGAGAACGATACGCCGACGTCCAAGCTGCTGTCGACCGTAATGCCCTGGATGAAGGGCAGGCGGCCCGCTTGGCTGATCCGACTGGGTCTGTTCATGTATGATCATCTGGGTGGGCGAAAGATTTTGCCGGGGACGCATGTTGTTGATTTGACGAAGCGTGCGGTGGGTGATCCGCTGAAAGACAAGTTCAAGAAGGCCTATGAATATTCTGATTGCTGGATAGAGGATTCACGTCTGGTGGTCCTGAACGCGCGGGATGCCGAAGAACGTGGCGCTACGATCATGACGCGCACCAAGGTCGTCAGTGCCGCCCGGGTTGATGGTGTGTGGGAGGTTGTGACGGAACATGATGGTGTGCAGCAGACCCACACGGCACGCGCGCTGGTCAACGCTGGGGGTCCTTGGGTGGAAAACATCGTGCGAGATGTGGCGCGGTTGAATACGTCGGAGGGCGTGCGACTGGTGCGCGGCAGCCATATCGTGACCAGAAAGCTGTTCGATCACGACAAGGCCTATTTCTTTCAGGGCGAGGATGGGCGGATCATTTTTGCCATTCCCTATGAGATGGATTTCACGCTGATCGGCACGACCGATGCGGAACACGAAAACCTGCACGAAAAGCCCTATGCGACGGATGAGGAACAGGATTATCTCTGCGCCTTTGCCTCGCAGTATTTCGAAAAGCCCGTGACGCGTGATGATATCGTCTGGACGTACTCCGGTGTCCGTCCGCTTTATGATGATGGTGCCAAGTCCGCCACCGCGGCCACCCGTGATTATGTACTGTCGTTGGATGAAAACGGCCCGCCCTTGCTGAATATCTTTGGCGGCAAGATCACGACATACCGCAAGCTGGCGGAGAATGCGTTGAAGAAACTGATCCCGCTGGTGGGTGGGGGAGAACCCTGGACGGCCGATGCGCCCTTGCCCGGCGGTGATTTCAAGGTGAAAGAACGTGATCAACTGGTTGCGGATTTGCAGGCGGCGTATCCGTTTCTGGATGACCGCTGGGCGCTGCGCCTGATCAAGGGCTATGGCACCGAGGCGCGGGTGATCCTCGGCGATGCACGGGCTGCGGCCGATCTGGGGCAGGACTTTGGCGCGACCCTCACTGAGGTTGAGGTCAAATGGCTGATGACAAAAGAATACGCTATGAGCGCCGAAGATGTGATCTGGCGCCGCTCCAAACTGGGCCTGCGGTTGAGCAAGGACCAGATCGCGGCCCTTGACGCCTTCATGGTGGCTTGAAAGAAAAAGACAAAAGGGGGGATTCCATGACCTACATTCTGGCCATCGACCAAGGCACCACGTCCAGCCGGGCGATCATCTTTGACGCTGACATGCGGATCAAGGCGACCGCGCAGGAGGAATTCACCCAGCATTTCCCACAATCGGGGTGGGTGGAGCATGATCCGTCAGATATTTGGTCCTCGGTTGCCGCAACCTGCCGTGGCGCGCTTGAAAAGGCGGGGATCACGGCGGCTGATGTCGCCGCCATCGGCATCACGAACCAGCGCGAAACGACGCTGGTCTGGGATAAGAATACAGGCGAGCCAGTTCATAACGCGATTGTCTGGCAGGACCGGCGCACGGCACCCTTTTGCGAGGAACTGCGAAAAGAGGGGTTCGAGCAGACCATTACCCAGAAGACAGGGTTGCTGGCAGACCCGTATTTTTCAGGCACCAAAGTGAATTATATCCTCGACAAGGTCGAGGGCGCACGCGCCCGCGCCAAGGCGGGTGATCTGCTGTTCGGCACGGTGGATTGTTTTTTGATCTGGAAGCTCACGGGCGGCAAACGCCATGTCACTGACGCCACGAATGCGGCGCGCACGATGCTCTACGATATCCGCAAGGGGCGGTGGAGCACCACGATTTGCGAACGCTTCACGTGAAATTTCAAGTTTCTACTCCTAATAGTGGCGGAGCTATTTCGATCGCTCAT
>CBDTVH010000496.1:0-2496 GCA_965363665.1 uncultured Yoonia sp.
ACACGGCGGGGATCAACGGGTTGCCATAGCCCGCCCCGCCATCCAGATCGACCCGGTTGCCGAAATGCAGCGGGCAATCAAGGGCGGTGTGGCCGTGCACCACCAGTCGCCCAAAGTCCACTTCACTGGACAAGAACGGCTCCCGTATCCATAGCAGGTCCTCGGGGTCTTGCCGGGTCAGGGGGACACCGGGGCGCAGACCGGCATGAAGGAACAAAAGATCGTCCGTCTGATGCCAGAGAGGCCGGTTTTCCAGAAAGCTGATATGCGCCTCCGGCACCGCTTTGCGGGCCATCGTTTGCAAGGCGTCCTTATCGGCCCGGCCGTTCGGCCCCTCGAAATAATCCAGCACTTCAAGCGCGGCACCGCGACGGGTGGCAAAGTGCATAACCCCCTCCAACCCATAAGACGCCAAGGTCATGGACCCGCCCAACCGGGGGTTCAACCAACTGATGCCTGATTTAATCCGCGCATCATGCACGATCCCGTACCGCACGAAATTCGTGAACAAACGGTCGTGGTTGCCTTTGATAAAGACCCAGTCGCGGCCAGCATCCCGGCCCGCCATCAAGGTGTCGATCACGGCCCGGCTGTCAGGGCCGCGATCTGTATAGTCCCCCAGAAACACGATCTGTGCATCATCACCGCCGTCTGCCGCAATCAGCGCAAGCGCGTGATCAAGCATCTCTTTCTGGCCGTGAATGTCGCCTATCGCGTAAACGGGGTCCATCCTAGTTCCGATCAAACATTGAACGTCAGTGGTTTGACCTGCTGGAACAGGCCAGTGTCTTCCAACGCCTTGATCGCATCGGCTGGCACGGGTTCGTCCACGTACAAGAGGGCAATCGCTTCACCGTGCGCTGCTGACCGGCCCAGCGTAAAGTTTGCGATGTTCACGTTGTTTGCGCCCATGGTCATACCAAGTGCGCCGATAATGCCGGGGCGGTCCTCGTTCGTGGTGTAGACCATATGCCTGCCGATCTCGGCGTCGATATTGATACCTTTGATCTGGATGAAACGCGGTTTGCCATCGCTGAAGACGGTCCCGGCGACCGAACGCTCGCGCTTTTCGGTCACGACCGTCACCTTGACGTAGCCTTCAAATGCGCCGGATTGGTCCTGCTTGGTGGTCGATACCTTGATCCCGCGCTCTTTGGCGATGACAGGCGCGCTGACCATGTTGGTGTCAGGGTTCGCCTTGGTCATGATGCCCGCAATCGTGGCCGCCGTCAGCGCCTTGAGGTTCATTTCGCTGGCTTCACCGTCAAACAGGATGTTGATCGCCTTGATCGGCTCATCCGTCATCTGGCCGATGAAGTTGCCCAGATGCCCTGTCAGCTTGATCCAGGGGCCCATGATCTTGGCCTCTTCGGCCGTGACCGATGGCATGTTCAGCGCGTTTTGCACGGCACCGGTCAGCAGATAGTCCGACATCTGCTCGGCCACTTGCAGGGCGACGTTTTCCTGTGCCTCTGTCGTCGCGGCCCCCAAGTGCGGGGTGACGACCACGTTGGGCAGGTTGAACAGCGGGCTTTCCGTGGCGGGCTCCACCGCAAAGACATCAAACGCGGCTCCTGCGACATGCCCGGATTTCAGCGCTTCTGCCAAAGCGGCTTCATCCACCAGACCGCCACGGGCACAATTGATGATGCGCACACCTTTCTTGAGCTTGGCGATGTTTTCCCTGGACAGGATATTCTTGGTCTGATCGGTCAGAGGTACGTGCATCGTGATGAAATCGGCGCGGGCCAGCAGTTCGTCCAGTTCCACCTTCTCTACACCGATATCCACGGCACGTTCTTCCGAAAGGAACGGATCGTAAGCCACGACTTTCATCCGCAAACCATGTGCGCGGTCGATCACGATGGAACCGATGTTGCCGGCACCGATAACGCCAAGCATCTTGCCGGTCAGTTCCACACCCATGAAGCGGGATTTTTCCCATTTTCCCGCATGGGTCGATGCGTTCGCCTCGGGGATTTGGCGCGCCACGGCCATCATCATGGAAATCGCGTGTTCGGCAGTGGTGATCGAGTTTCCGAAGGGTGTGTTCATCACGATGATCCCCTTCTTTGACGCCGCTGGGATATCGACGTTATCGACACCGATACCGGCACGACCG
The DNA here is from genome assembly GCA_965363665.1 of uncultured Yoonia sp. Lineage (GTDB taxonomy): Bacteria > Pseudomonadota > Alphaproteobacteria > Rhodobacterales > Rhodobacteraceae > Yoonia. The sequence goes on from CBDTVH010000496.1 coordinate 2,123, forward strand.
ATCACTTTCAGGTTGGTGGCGGCGGCGATGATCTTCTCGGTTGCCTTGGTGGCGGACCGGATGGCGAGGCCGTCGTATTGACTGATGACCTCCAGCAGCTTGTCCTTGTCTTTGCCAAGGTCAGGCTGGAAATCCACATCAATGCCACGATCCTTGAAGATCTGCACGGCAGCGTCAGAGAGTTTGTCGGAGATAAGTACTTTGGGGGCCATTTTGCCGCTCCTTACAGGTGTGTGATGCGCAGTCCCGGAGGTGATCCGGGACCTCTTGTTGTGGGCAAAGACCCCGGATCAGGTCCGGGGCTGCGTCGTCATTGATTGGAAATCTCGGCCTCGAACGCCCATTCCAGCCATGGCAACATGGCTTCGATGTCC
>CBDTVH010000497.1:0-2483 GCA_965363665.1 uncultured Yoonia sp.
ACAAGGGGCGCAGCCTTTACAATCATGGCCCGGCGCGTGAAGCGGCGGGGAAGGGCAAGCCGCTGGTCGTTGCCGAAGGGTACATGGATGTGATCGCCATGTCCGGGGCCGGGTTTACCGCGACGGTCGCCCCTCTTGGGACTGCGATTACCGAAGATCAGCTACGCCTGATGTGGCGCATGGCGCCTGAGCCGATCATTGCGCTGGATGGAGACACGGCGGGTCTGCGGGCTGCAATGCGGGTCATTGATATTGCGCTGCCGCTGTTGGAGGCCGGACAATCGCTGCGCTTTGCCCTGATGCCAGAAGGGCTGGACCCTGATGATCTGATCAAGGCGCAAGGGGCAGGGGCGATGCAAAAACTGCTCGATCAGGCCATGCCGATGGTGCAGTTGCTATGGCGCCGTGAGACGGAAGGAAAGTCCTTTGACAGCCCAGAGCGCAAAGCGGCTCTCGACAAGGCGCTGCGTGAAAAGATCAAGCTGATCCAGGATCCGTCGATCCGCAATCACTATGGACAGGCGATCAAGGACATGCGCTGGGCGCTGTTTTCCAGTCGCAAGGCAGCGCCTGCGCGAAAACAGGGCGGCGCGTGGAACCCGCGTCAGGATCCTTGGAAGCGCGAGGTCAGCCCTGTCGCGACATCGCGCAGTTCTGCATTGGCGACAGCTACGACAGATCATGAACACCTGCGCGAAGCGGTCATTCTGGCAACAATGATCGTCGCCCCTACGGTCGCGCCAGAGTTCGAGACCGCGTTGGAGCAGATGGAAAGCCGCGACCCTACGCACCGCGATTTGCAGGCCTGCCTTCTGCGTCATCTTGGCACAGATGATTTGCGCGGCATGATAATCGGTGATCTGGGCGAGGGGCCCCTTGAAAAGCTGTTCGCGCAGAACCATGTCGCCATAAGCCCTGCTATACGGCGGGTTGGTGACAGCGAAACGGCACGCCTTTGCCTGGCCGAAGAATTCGCCAAGCTAGCCGCCCGCAGAGGTCAGGCGCGCGAAATCGAAGATGCGGTCGAGGACCTGAACGGCATTGCTGACGAAGGGCTTACGTGGCGTCTGGCAGAAGCGACAAAAGCTGTGGACCGGGCGGGACGCGGAGACAATGACGACAGGGCCGAATACGCCATTGGCGACAACGGGGCCCGCATGAAGAAAGACGAGCAAAGCGCCTTTGACCAACTTATCGAACAGATCGGCTTTGCAAAGGGGCGGGACCGACCTAAAACGTAGTTTGCGCAACAGATACGAAGAACAATGTGTGACCTGCTTGCGAATCACCTCGATGCGAGGTTGATTCGAGTTTAACCGAATCAGCCGAATCACTTCGGCAACAATTATTGCATTCGAAAGGGCTTACCGAATGGCCGCCAAAGACAACGACGATCGTAAAGACGCCGACCAGGACGGTGATATCAGCCTTGATATGAGCCAGACCGCGGTCAAGAAGATGATCGCCGACGCACGTGAGCGCGGCTACATCACCTATGATCAGTTGAATGCGGTGCTGCCACCCGAGCAGGTATCTTCCGACCAGATCGAAGACGTGATGTCGATGCTGTCTGAAATGGGCATTCAGGTTACCGAAGAAGAAGAAAGCGAAGAGACCGAAGAGAACCAGGGCAACACGGCCGTTGCGACGGTTGCCGGTTCGCGTGAGGTCACGCTGGGCGGGGCGGAAGCCGAAAAGCTGGATCGCACCGACGATCCTGTGCGCATGTACCTGCGCGAAATGGGTTCGGTTGAACTTTTGTCCCGCGAAGGCGAAATCGCGATTGCCAAGCGGATTGAGGCAGGTCGCAACACCATGATCCTTGGGCTGTGTGAAAGCCCGCTGACCTTCCAGGCGATCACGATCTGGCGCGACGAACTTTTGTCCGAAGACATCCTTTTGCGCGATGTCATCGACCTTGAAACCACATTCGGCAATCAGCTTGGCGAAGACGGGGTTGAAGAGGCAGTTGTAGCGGCACCGGCTGCCGGGGCCGAGGAAAAGAAAGAAGAGACTGAAGAGCTGGACGCTGATGGCAACCCGATTGTCAAAGACGACGATGATGATGAGGACGATCAGGCCAACATGTCGCTTGCTGCGATGGAAGCGGCACTGAAGCCACGCGTGCTGGAAACGCTTGAGTTGATTGCGCGGGACTTTGCCGCACTGTCCGATATGCAAGATGCACGGATGTCGGCCACACTGAACGAGGATTCGTCCTTTTCGGACAAGCAGGAAAAGAAGTACCAGAAGCTGCGCTCTGAAATTGTTGAACTGGTGAACTCGCTTCACCTGCACAACAACCGGATCGAAGCGCTGATCGACCAGCTTTACGGCATCAACCGCCGCATCATGTCCATCGACAGCGCGATGGTGAAACTGGCAGATCAGGCCCGCATCAACCGCCGTGAATTCATCGAAGCGTACCGTGGCCGCGAGTTGGACCCCAACTGGCTGGAGGAGATGGGCGAAAAAGCTGGCCG
>CBDTVH010000498.1:0-2479 GCA_965363665.1 uncultured Yoonia sp.
AACCAGCGACATTCGGCGCGGACAAAGGGACTGACTGACGGGTTTTTGGCAACCACCCCGTCCTGCAATGTGTCAGGCCGCCAAAGATACCGATGCCCTAGCCATCTGATAATTTAGCATAAAAACAGGTTTCAAAACCAATTCTATCAGGCCGTACAACCTGTTCAAAACCAACGGCGCGCATCCACCGGGTCATTGCCGCCTGCGTCGGATAAATCGGCCGCGAGGTTGAAAAACCGCCCCGGCTGGGGATGATGCGGCGGCCAAGTGCCATGTAGCCCAAGGTATTTGCAACAGTCATGGCAAACGCCTTGGGTGAGGTTTTGCCAGTGATGGCTTTGCCGCTGATTTCCGTGATATAACCGGGCAGTGTCCCGCCTATCAAAATCAGCTCTCCACCGGGTTTCAGCACGCGAGCGATTTCTTTCAGGGCCACGTGGATATCGAAATACTGGTGGGCCGAGACCAAAAGAACAAGATCGACCTCATCCGCGTCAAACGGCAACGCCTCTGCGCCGCCAGCGCGCATTTCAACGGGTGGCAAACCTTCACGCATCCGAAAAATATCGCCAAGGCGGACATAGGCATCCATCGGCTCCACGCCAATCAGCGTAGCGCCAGTCGTTGACAAAGACATCAGATTGGCCCCCATGCCCGCCCCGATCTCACACACATATTTGTCGCTGAAAACTGAGCGCGCCAAATGCGGAAGCGCGTTTTCAAAGGGCAACGCCTTGTCGCGTTGCAGCCAGAACAGATATTCGCGACAGGAATCGCTTGCCAGTATTCCGGTGTCAGTCGGGCGTTGGTTGGCGGGGTCCAGCCAGCCAAGCTCCACGGCCTTGGCCCTTTCCACAGACGTGTCACCGGCCTGTGGCAAATCCACACTTTGCGCAGCCATGAATGCGATCAGCGCGTCAGAACCCTCACCCGTTAGATGCTGTCGGGCCAGATCAAAATTCATTCGCTTTCACCTTTTAAAAAGAACTTACCGGCGTCTGAGAACAGCCAGGTTATTTTCTGGTTCATGCACCACGACCGCGAATTCCTGTGCAAACCGGGTGTTGTTCGCGGCCATCTCATCCGTGACCCAGGATGCGATGCCTTCCCAATCGGCAAGATAGACGATCGGGCTATCGACGACATAGTTCAGCACATGCCCCTCGGTCAGCAGGGCGTTCAGCGCCGCAGGATTCACCTTGCCATCGAGGTTGATCGTGCGGTCATGCCAATACCCCAACGTTCCGGTTTGCACGGCACCGACCCAAACGTCCTCTGCGACATTCTGGTTGACCCAATTGACCACCTGAAAATGCCCCTGATCTTTCACGCCGGGAACAAGCAGACGGCCCAGCAACACCAAACAAAGCAACAGGCTTAACACGCCAGCGCCACGCATCACCGGCGCCCCGCGCGATTTGAACAGCATCAAAGCCACGCTGTAGCCAACGGAAAATGTGGCCACCGTCAAAAGCGGCGCAAGGGGCGAAAGATACCGGCTGAGGAACCACCCCGCACCAAAATAAAAACCGTAATACGCGCTCATCGCGACGGCATAGATCATATAGGCGGCCACCACATAACGGACGCTGCCGCCCCTGCGCCATGTCTGCACCATGAAAACGGTCAGGATCGTCAGGACGATTGCAATCGCCGTCCATTGAAACGCGGGCATGACCTGCACGGCCAAGGGAACCGGAAACATCAAGAAGGCATATTCGAACAGGACGCCCGGCAACAGATATGCATTTCGGGCAAACCCGCCGCTGAGTGACTGCGCCGTGCCGCTGACCGGCACGATGGAACCGAAGTTGATGTAATTGCTGACCAACCAGGGCGCCGAGATCGCAACGATCAAAAGACCCGAAGGGATGATCAAACGCAGCGCTGCCCCAAAGCCGCGCCGCGCCACAAATACCTCATGAAGAAACCAGACCCCGAAGATCGAAAACAGCAGGAACACGGCGTCATTGCGCGCAAGAAACGTGATGCCGCCAACGACCCCCAAAAGCAAAGGCAGGCGCAGGCTGCGCGGATCCTGCTGGGTCAATACCTTGGCGAAAACAACCAGGGTCAAGGTCAGCATGACGGAATAAAGCCCTGTCTCTAGCCCGTTCATCGTATGCATCAGCGTTATCGGGCTGACGAACCAGACTGCCGCCAACACCCAAGGCCAGATCGGCCGGTCATCCAGCGGCGCAAGAACAAGGCGCATGAATGCACGCACGGTGAAGATGCCGATCACGGCGATCACAGCGGAAATAAGCTGAACACCAGCCACACCAAGAACCTTGTCGCCCCCCGTCAGAAGATAGGGCACCGCAAAGATGAACGTGGCCAGCGGCTGCACACCATTGGAAGCGATCGTCCCATCCGAAACGGACATGCCCAATCCGATTGCCATGTTGCGCGCAATCGTCAGCATCAGATACCCGTCTTCCGTCATGAACGCCTCTCGCAGCACAGACGGGCCGGATGC
>CBDTVH010000499.1:0-2468 GCA_965363665.1 uncultured Yoonia sp.
GGCAGGGCGACGGAATTGAGCGGTGACACGGTCGCCGCACTTTCGCCGCAGCGCTTCGCATGACGACCCGCACCAACCACCTTGGTCAACCGATCGGCGCCCCGGTTCCCGATTGGCAGCGGTGTCCGTCAATACCACACACACCGATGCATGGCCGCACCTGCGATGTCGTTCCTTTGCGGCCAAAGCATGGCTCGGCACTGCACGCGGCTTTTTCACAAGATCACTCCGGGGCGTTGTGGACCTATATGCCAACGGGGCCGTTCGGATCGGCAGCAGACTACAACCGGTGGATCGCCGAGGCATCGACCAGCAAAGACCCCTTGTTTTTCGCTATCATCGACAGATCCAATGAAACCCCTGTCGGCGTTGCAAGCTACCTGCGTATTCAACCGCAAAACGGTGTCGTCGAAGTCGGCTATATCACCTTCGCGCCCGCGCTTCAGCGGACGCGCATGGCGACAGAGGCCATGTATCTGATGATGAAACGCGCTTTGGGTGATCTGGGCTATCGGCGCTACGAATGGAAATGCGATGCGTTGAATGCGCCGTCACGGCGCGCGGCGGTAAGGCTGGGATTTCAATGCGATGGTGTGTTCAAACAGGCCATGGTTTACAAAGGGCGCAACCGCGACACGGCGTGGTTTTCGATCCTTGATCGGGACTGGCCGCGTATCCAGAGGGGGTTTGAGGCGTGGCTTGACCCATCAAACTTTGACGACAACGGAAGCCAAAAGACGGCACTTGACGTGTCGGCGCCCGATAACGGCTAGATTTGATGAAAGCGCAGCGGTTTGGTGTCTTCGCGGACCACCACACCCTTGGCCTCAAGGTCCAGTTGCACGCATTTCTGCCACCAGCCGGATGTAGCACCGCCGGGAAACAGATCTTCGGGCAGATGTGGTTTGGCGGCTTCTTTGGCCTCTTTCGCGGTCATGCCGGGTGACGCCTTGGGCAGCGTGGCAAGCATTGCGTTCTTCATGGCCAAATATTTGGCCTTGTCCACATTCGTCGTCTTGCCGGGCGTATTGATATTTTCAACGGCGATCTTGTCAGACATGGGCGGACCTTTCTTCGACGTAAGGTGGGTTTAAACCCACCTTACAAGCCCGCGTCTGTCAACCATCCATGCGGATTCTGGTGTTCTGAGGGTCATAAGGGCTATCCTCGACAATTTCGGCATTCCAAAGCTGGTCCAGCATCTTGACCTGAAGCTTGGTGCCCACTTCAGCCAGTTCCGGCTTCACATACCCCATGCCAATCGACTTCTCGAAAGCCACCGAATATCCACCCGACGTCAAACGACCGACACGCGTGCCGTCCATCGCATAAAGCGCCTCACGCCCCCAAGGATCAGCATCCTCAGGGCCATCAATCAGCAGCGTCACGCATTTGGAGCGTATTCCCTTTGCCTCCATTGCCGCCTTTCCGTTGAAATCCTTGGACAAGTCCACAAAGCGCGGCAAATCAGCCTCAAGCGGCGTCGCATCGCGCCCCAACTCGGTGCCAAACGCGCGGTAGGATTTTTCCTGCCGCAGCCAGTTCTGCGCGCGTGCACCGACCAGTTTCATACCATGCGGCTTGCCTGCTTTTTCCAGCAGATCAAAGAGGTAGTTCTGCATTTCGATCGGGTGATGCAACTCCCATCCCAACTCACCGGTATAGGCCACGCGGATCGCATTGACCGGGCACATGCCCAATTCGATCTGTTTGGCCGACAACCATGGGAAGCGCTTGTTGGACAGGGCCGTCGCCGGATCGGCATCCTTGATCACCGCATTCAGGACATCGCGCGATTTCGGCCCGGCGATAGCGAAGACGCCCCATTGCGTCGTGACATCCTGTTCGTTGATACGCCCGAATTCTTCCTCTTTTTCCATGATCAGCTTGTAGAGATAGTCCTGATCATAGGCGTGCCAGCCACCGGCGGACACGAGGTAATAATCATCCTCGGCCAGCCGGACGATCGTGAATTCGGTGCGGGTGGTGCCGTGACTGGTCAGCGCATAGGTCAGGTTGATGCGTCCAACGCGCGGCAGTTTGTTCGTGGTGAACCACTCCAGAAACGCGGTCGCCCCCGGCCCGCTGATCCGGTGCTTGGCAAAGGCTGTGGCATCAATCAAGCCAACACCTTCGCGGATCGCCTTGGCCTCTTCCACTGCATATTGCCACCAACCGCCGCGACGAAAGGATCGGCTGTCGTGGTCATTGAAGCCCATCGGCGCATAATAGTTGGGCCGCTCCCAACCGTTCACGAACCCAAACTGCGCACCGCGTTCTTTCTGGCGGTCATAGGCCGGAGAGGTGCGCAGCGGACGGCAGGCAGGGCGTTCTTCGTCCGGGTGATGCAGGATATAGACGTGCTCGTAGGCTTCCTCGTTCTTACGCGCGGCGTATTCGGTGGTCATCCATGACCCGTAGCGCTTGGGGTCAAGGCTCGCCATGTCGATTTCGGCCTCGCCTTCGAC
>CBDTVH010000500.1:0-2463 GCA_965363665.1 uncultured Yoonia sp.
AAAACAAAAATCCCCCGCCCGTGGGCGAGGGAAGTGTCGTTTCGGTGCAGTAAGTGATTGGTTACTCGCTGTCGGCCGCCATGTCTTTCGGTGCCATGCGGTAGATTTCGCCACTGTCTACAGCAGCGTAAAGCGCACCGTCTGGTCCTTGAACCAAAGACCGAAACCGTGCCGATGCCATGGGCAGCGTCATCTCGGTCACATCGAAAACTGACAGATCGTCTTCGAGTTGGACCACATCAATACGCTGGCCGATTGGCGTACCGCCAAAACCGATCCCCATGATGCCGACCATCAGCGCGCCGTCCCAATCGCCCCATTCCTCGCCGGTTACGAAGGTGCCCGAAGATGTGCCCTGCGACCAGCCATTGTTGGTCCAGATCGGGGGCATGGCGTCGGGGTAGGTTTCAAAGTCCGTCATCGGCATGAATGCGGCACGTTCGAAGCGGTTCATGCCTTCACCCTGGTTTGGCATATATCCGCAATAATCATCCGGGCAATCCCCACGTCCGGCCATGTTGGGCCTTGGGTCCCAGCCACCGTTTCCGCCGTTTTCCAGCACCGTGATTTCATCGGAATGCCAGGGCCCATGCTCCATCACGATCGGGGTGTTGGTTTCAGGATGAAAGGCGATGCCCTGCACGTTGCGATGGCCATAGGTGTAGGTGCGTGGGTCAAACCCCTCGGGTGGGCTATTGTCAGGTGCGGCATTGCCGTCGGTGTCGATCCGCAAGATCTTGCTGCCCATCAGGGTCGGGCTTTGCGGGACTTCGCTGTTGTGATTGTCACCGGTGGTAACATACAGGAAACCGTCGCCCGGATTGAACCTGATACGCCCGCCGTTGTGTGCGCCCGGCCCGCCGAATGGATGGTCGGTTGCCGCCACCTTATAGGGGATATCATCAACGATATCGGTGCGATCCGACACCGCCGAGAAATCATCCGCCACGGTGAAACGCATGACCCGGTTGGTTTGTGGGTCCGACATTTCAGAGGCAGAGAAAACGTAGATCCGGCGGGTGTTGGCGAAATCAGGGGCAATGGCGACGCCGTTCATCCCCCGCCTGTCCTTCGCAAAACAGGTCATCGGCGGTTTGTGGATAGCCCTCTGCTTCGGGCATACCCAAAAGCGGCATGACTTCACCCGATGGCATCATGACCGAAAGCCCTTGGCATTTCTCGGTGAAGAACATGGTGCCGTCATCAAGGAAGGCCATGTCCCATGGATCGTCGAGCCCTTCCAGATGGATTGTCGCCTCAAGGTTGGTGGTGTTCATCCCGTTTTGCTGTGCGGCCGCAGGTGATACGAGGGCCGTGCTTGCCATGATCGCGAGCGCCGTTGAAAGCCCCGTGATCGCAATGGAATTGTTGCGTTGATTTTGCATTGTTTATCCTCCCGGTAATAACTGGATCGTTAAGTTCAACGCCCAGAACCGTGAAAAGTTCCGTAGGGTAAACAGATTTCTGCTAGACCTTACTTGCTCATTGCATCCAAAATCCGCGCCCAGCTTCTGATCCCCTTGTGAAACGACGACAGGTCGTATTTTTCGTTCGGGGAGTGGATCGCATCGTCGTCCTTGCCGAAACCGATCAGCATGGCGTCCATACCCAGAATATCCTTGAAGTGGCCCGCGATGGGGATGGACCCGCCGCAACCCACATAAGCCGCAGCGTTGGGCCATTCGTCGGACAGCGCTTTGCGTGCCTGATCGAAGGCCGGGTGCGTCGTCGTCATCTGCCCCGCTGCACTGGCGCCGTGGTCACTGAAGCTGACCGTGCAATCGGCTGGCAGCATATCTTGCACCATGTTGCGGAAACTGTCCCGGATTTTCAGTGGATCTTGTGTGCCAACAAGGCGGAAGCTGATTTTCGCGGACGCTTTGGAAGGCAATACTGTCTTGAAGCCGTCGCCGGTGTAACCTGACCACATGCCGTTCACTTCGCATGTCGGGCGCGACCAGATCATTTCCAGCGGGCGGCGTCCAACCTCGCCTGCGGGTTCGGAGAGCCCGACTTCGCCCAGAAATTCCTTGTGGTCGAATTTCAGGTCATCCCATGCGGCGGCCAGTTCGTTGGAGAGTTCGGGGACACCATCGTAGAAGCCCGGGACCGTGATCCGCCCGTTGTCGTCATGCAGGGCCGCGATGACGCGTGCCAGCACCCGCGCGGGGTTCATGGCAAGGCCGCCGTACATGCCAGAGTGCAGGTCTTTGTTGGGTCCGGTGATGGTCAGTTCTTCGCCCAAGAGCCCGCGCAGTTGTGTGATGATCGCGGGGGTGCTGTCGCCGTAAAGCCCTGTGTCGCAGATCAGGGCGATGTCAGCGGTCAGTTCGTCGCGGTTTTCTTCCATGAAAGGGGTCAGGGACGGCGAGCCTGATTCCTCTTCGCCTTCAAAGAAGATCGTGATGTTGGCGGGCAGGGCGCCATGTTCGGCTTTCCATGCCCGGCAGGCCTCGACGAAAG
>CBDTVH010000501.1:0-2454 GCA_965363665.1 uncultured Yoonia sp.
GGCCGAGCATTTCATCGAAAACTGCAACAAAGCGCAAGGCCTGCCATTGCGCAAACTGGCCGAAGACGCCCGCGCCTTATTGCAAACGATGCTGTGGCCCGGCAATGTGCGGCAGTTGAAGAACGTCGTCGAACGCGTTCTTATACTTGGGGAAAATACCGGTGATATCAGCGCCAAGGAACTACCCAACAGCGATGAAGGCGGCGGCGAGGAAGGTCGCATTGTCTTGGCTGGTGGGCTGGCCACGTTGCCGCTTCGCGAAGCGCGCGAGTTGTTTGAGCGCGAATACCTGCTGACCCAGATCAACCGTTTCGGGGGCAATATCAGTCGGACGGCTGCGTTTGTTGGCATGGAACGCTCTGCCTTGCACAGAAAGCTGAAATCCTTGGGGGTCGTCACCACAAACAAGGCCGGGGGCCGCGTGGCCTATGTGGAAGGCGATGAAGTATGAAAGTCATTATCTGCGGTGCAGGGCAGGTCGGCTGGCAGATCGCCCGGCATTTATCGGGTGAAAACAACGACGTAACGGTCGTTGATAACAACCCTGAACTGGTGCGCCGGGCAACCGATACGCTGGACGTGCAAGGGATTGCAGGCAATGCCAGCTATCCCGACGTGCTTGATCGGGCCGGGGCGTCGGACGCTGACATGATCATCGCGGCCACCTATTCAGACGAAGTGAATATGGTGACCTGCCAGGTGGCGCACTCGGTGTTTTCGGTACAGCGCAAGATCGCGCGCCTGCGGGCGCAGAACTATCTTGATCCGGCTTATGCGGACCTTTACCGCCGCAACCACCTGCCCATCGACGTGGTGATTTCGCCGGAGCGCGAAGTGGCAGAAGCCGCGTTGCAGCGGCTTGCCGCACCGGCCGCTTTCGACACCGAAAGCTTTTTGGAAGGCCGCGCGCAGTTGTTGGGCATCACGATTGAAGAAGATTGCCCCGTAATCAACACACCACTGCGTCAGTTGACCGATCTCTTTTCAACATTGCGGGCCGTGGTTGTGGGGATCCGACGCGAAGGCGCGCTTTTCGTGCCGTCCGCCGGGGATCAAATATTTCCAGACGATGAATGCTATGTGTTCACCGACACCGAAGATATGACCCGCACGCTTGAGATTTTTGGAAAAACCCAAGCAAAACAAGAACGTATCGTGATCATCGGTGGCGGCAACGTCGGGTTGGGCGTGGCACAGGCGCTTGAGGCGCGCACCGAGCGTGTGCGCGTAAAAATGATTGAGAAGAACCGTGAATGTGCCGAACATGCGGCCGACGCGCTCGACCGCACGATCGTGCTGCATGGCGATGGCCTTGACAGTGCATTGCTGGAAGAAGCCAATATTGCGAACGCCGATGCGGTTCTTGCGGTGACGGACGACGACAAGACCAATCTGTTGGCGGCCGTGCGCGCCAAGGAAATGGGCTGCCCGATGGCGATTTCGCTGTTGAATGACCCGACGCTGGTACCACTGATGGGCCCTTTGAACATTGACGCCTATATCAACCCGCGCGCCACCACCGTCAGCTCGATCCTGCGCCATATCCGGCATGGCCGTGTGCGCGGCGTGTATTCCATTGGTGACGCCGAGGCAGAAGTGATCGAAGCACAGGTGCTGGGTACATCGCCCATCGCAGGGCAGAAGGTGAAGGACATTGATTTCCCCGAAGGTGTATTGATCGGCGCCGTCATGCAGCAAGGCAAGATCGTGCGCCCCACCGGTGAGACACGCATCGAAGAGGGCAATGTGATCGCCATTTTCGCAATGTCGGATGATGTGCCCGAAGTTGAGCGCCTTTTGCAGGTTTCGATAGACTTTTTCTGATGGATTGGATTGTCCGCCTGCCGTTTTTCGTGATCCTGATGGCTTTGGGGGCTATCGCGATGATCGTGCCCGCAGGCCATGCAGCCGTCATGGAAGACTTCAACACCATGCGGGTGTTCTTTTACGGGTTCATCCTGTTTTCCACCATCACCCTGATGATCGGATTGGCGACCGCAGGTTATGAGCCGCGCAGCGTGGCGCGCAGCCAATTGATCGGGCTGCTTGCGGCGTTCAGCGCCTTGCCGATCATGTTCGCGATCCCGTTTTATGAGGCCGTGGGGAATACGACATTCTTGCACGCCTGGTTTGAAATGGTCTCAAGCTTCACGACGACCGGCGCCACACTTTATGACCCCGTCGCAACACCTGTGGCGGGGGCTTGTCGGCTGGCTGGGCGGGTTGCTGGTATGGGTGACCGCCGTGTCGATCTTTGCGCCAATGAACCTTGGCGGATTTGAGGTGCGCGCGACCGGCAGCGCAGGCAAAGCCGCGAATGGGTCTTTTTCGCAGATCGCCCATATCGCTGATCCATCCGAACGGCTGCTTCGCTATACGATGACGCTGACACCGATCTATGTCGCGCTGACTGGTGCTTTGTGGATCGGCTTGGGGGTCGCGGGCGAATTTCCC
>CBDTVH010000502.1:0-2442 GCA_965363665.1 uncultured Yoonia sp.
CCTTGCCCCCGAAGGCGCGATCGTGAAGGTTGCGGGTATGTCCGAGGCAGAACAAACCTTCACCGGCCCGGCCCGCGTCTTTGAATGCGAAGAAGACGCGTTCGAGGCCGTTAAGGCCCGCCAATACGAAGAGGGCGAAGTCATCGTGATCCGCAACGAAGGCCCGTCCGGCGGGCCGGGGATGCGTGAAATGCTGGCGACGACCGCTGCCCTGTCCGGTCAGGGCATGGGCAAGAAGGTCGCGTTGATCACGGATGGCCGGTTCTCGGGTGCGACGCGCGGGTTCTGCGTGGGGCATGTGGGGCCTGAGGCCGCCCACGGTGGCCCGATTGGTCTTCTGGAAAATGGCGACGTCATCACGATCAACGCGATCACCGGTGAGCTGAAGGTTGACCTGAGTGACGATGAACTCGCCACGCGCAAGGAAAACTGGAAAGGGCCGAAGGAAACGATTTATGCATCGGGCGCTTTGTGGAAATACGCCCAGCTTGTCGGCGGTGCCCGGTTGGGGGCGGTCACGCATCCCGGTGCGAAGCACGAAAAGCACATCTACATGGATCTCTGACCGGATGATCCGCGCGATCATCGCCATTGGCGGGGTGTTGACCATCATGGGCTGCACCCCGTCCACGACGCCCACGCGGTCCGTCTCACTTGGTGAGGGGACGGTCATTGCGACCACGCCTGAAGGGTATTGCGTTGACGGTATCGCAAGCCAGACCAACCGCGATTTTGCAATCCTCGCGCCATGTGCGTCGTTGGGGGTTGGTCAAACCCTGCCGGATGTGATCGGCTTTGCGACCGTTCAGGTTGGACCGCCAGACAGCGGCAGTATCGTCAGCGACGAACTGGCGCTGCGCGACTATCTGATCACCGACGCCGGCGTCAGCCTGCTGAGCCAGACCGGCGATGCGACTGACGTCGATATCCTGTCGACACAGGCGTTCAACAGTCAGGTGATGATCCACTTTACCGATGCCGGCCCCCCGCCGATGGCCGGGTTGCAAAGCGAAGAATGGCGGGCCTTTACGACGGTCAGCGGGCGTCTGGTCACGATCGGCGTGCGGGGCCTGGCCCAAGCCCCCCTGCGAGACGGATCAGGTGCGACACTGCTGAAAATGATCCTGGCGGGTGTTCAGGCACCGGCCACCGCGACACAAGAGACACCACCGGACGCTTGAACAGCTTGCAAAACGCCCCTTGTTTGGCACACTTCTTTTGCAAGCAAAGGAACATATCTCTGATGCCGATCCCATTGCCCGGCCCGCTCGACCGGTACCTGCAACGCCGCATGATTGCGCGTTGGCGACGGGCTGTGGGGGATGTTCCGGGCATGGATCTTGCTGCGCTCGACCGCAAGAATGAGGCCGCCAGAAAGCTGCACCGACAGATCGGGGCGTTTCGGCTGAAAGCCGATAGCAGATTGGCACTGCCGCGCATCGGATCAACCACGTTTCCAAAGCCACCGGGCACGGACTGGGCATGGCGCCCCAAACCGTGGCGGGCTGCCGTGGTGCCGGGAGGAATCGCGCCTGCGCTTTCCAAAATGGAGCTGACAAACGAGCTGGTGATCTTTCACGACTGCAAATGCGCCGAGATCAGCCTGCGCCAGTCCCGCAATAGCCGCGACACTGATCTGGCGCCCTTTGGGATCGACCTTGAGGTGTTTCATTTTCAGGGCAGCTACCTGTCGCTTGTGATCGAGATCCCGCAGGACTCTTGCGTTGGTCTGCGCAAACGCCATCTGATCCGCCTCGCCGCGCTGATCGAGCGGGAACGCCCCACGAAGATCTACGCCCGGCTGAACGTCAAGAACGGCCCGAATACCGAACAGGTCTTGTTGACCCTGCCCGACGATACGTCTGAGACGATGGTGGAGTTTGATCTGGCCTATAGCGGTATGAACGAAAAACGCGCCGAGCGGATGTGGGTGGACCTCATGATCGAAAGCCCGGCGATGAACAGGATCAGCATCCGCGACCTGACCCTGTGCCGCTATCCCCGCGCTGAAATCTGAGGACGGCCCCATGCATTTCATCAACACGCATATCAAGGCAGGCGTCTGGCAGGGCGATTTGGTGGGCGCGGGTCAGACGCAGCCTGCGCTGAAGGTCACACACTTGGGCACCGCGCTGGACAACGTCAGTTGCGTGCATGACCCTGTCAATGATGTCTGGCGCGTCACGGTGCCGATCCCGGCTTCGGTGATCGGCGATGGTGTCCAGACCGTTGTCATCAGTGGTGCGGATGGCGCGATGCTTGGACGTTTCACGCTGGTTTGCGGCGCACCGCTTGCCGATGATCTGCACGCCGAGATTGCCCTGCTGCGCAGCGAGTTGGAATTGCTGCAAAAGGCGTTCCGTCGCCATTGCACCGAAACGTAGCGCCGCGTTACGTTTCTGCTGCGCCTTTGGATGAATATAATCCAGCGCATAAACTCAT
>CBDTVH010000503.1:0-2441 GCA_965363665.1 uncultured Yoonia sp.
AATCAAACGCAACAGCGTTGACTTCCCCACGCCTGACCGCCCCAGCACGCAGGTCCATTGACCTGCAGGCAAGGTGACATCGACAGGCCCGAACACCCGGTGCCCGCCGATACGGTACGTGCCGTGCAGATGGATTGCCGGCGCTTTTGTCACGCGCCGCGCAATCCCATATCCCAAAATGCGATCTCCAGGCGGGTGGCGGTCGCAAAACGCGCCTGAAGGTGCGGCCAGCGCGGCGAGTGTGCCGGGTCAGGCCCCAGACGGCGCGCGACGGCGGCATCCATCATTTGCCCGACCGACACCATCGTGTCTTGATAGTCGGCATGGGCATAGGTTTCGATCCAGTCACGATAAGGCTGGTCGGGGGCGCCTGATCCTGCCATTCGCGTGCCGATTTCGGCGTATCCGAAACAACACGGCGCCAGCGCGGCCATCAGATCAAGAAAATCGCCTTGCAACCCTGCGTCCATCACGTAGCGGGTATAGGCGAGGTTTTCGAATTCTTCGGTGGCAGCGAACAGTCTTGCCTCGTCAATACCGGCGTCTGCACAGGTTTTGACGTGCAACGCCATTTCGTCATTAACCAGCGCGTCGACGGTGCCTACGCAGACCTTCATTTCATCCAGCGTTTCGGCCTTGACGACACCCAGCGACCATGCCCGCGCGAAATGTACCAAGAAGACATAGTCCTGCACCAGATAATGCAGGAATGATGCACGCGGCAGTGATCCGTCACCCAATCCCTGCACAAAGGCATGTTCGGTATAATCGCGCCATGATGCGGGACAGCCATTGCGCCAAAGCGTGAAGGTGGCCCCGTAAGGTGACGCGGTCATCGGGCGGTCACATCTATGGCGATCACGCTGACCGGATTTATGGCAGGGATCAGGCCTGCGTCATGCAAGAATGTCTCAAAGGTGGCATAGCGGCCCACATCCATCGCAGTCGGACGCAGCGCAAAGCGGGGCACGGTGTCGGCCCAGGCGCGTTTGTTCAACGTGTCGTTCAATTCCGGTGAGGTGCCTGCAAAAATCTCCCAGCTTTCGTCGGGGTGGTTGATGATGTACTGGGTCGCCTTTTCGGTCGCGGCCAGGAAACGCTGGATCATCTCGATATCCATCGTGTCTTTATTGGCGACATAAATCAGCTCGTCATAGGATGGCAGACCTTCTTCCTCGACGTAGAAACAGCGGCCCGGCACGCCTTCGATATCCATCTGGTTCAGCTCAAAATTGCGGAACGCACCGATGACCGCATCGACCTGACCGGACATCAGCGACGGCGACATCGACCAGTTCACGTTGATCAGTTCGACATCATCCAGCGTCAAACCGTGGGTGTTCAGAACGTGGCCCAGAACCGCTTCTTCGACGCCGCCGACGGAAAAGCCAACTTTGCGCCCTTTAAGGTCCGCAGGCGTTTCAATCGGGCCATCAGCCAGGACCAACAGGCAACTCAGCGGGGTTGCGACCAAGGTACCGACCCGTTGCAGGGGCAAACCTTCGTGGATTTGCAGGTGCAACTGCGGTTGATACGAAATCGCAAGATCGGCTTGACCGGCAGCCACCATTTTCGGCGGTGCGGACGGATCGGCTGGGGCGATGACCTCAACCGTCAGATTTTGGTCCGCAAAGTATCCTTTTTCCTGCGCGATGATCACCGGTCCGTGGTCTGGGTTCACGAACCAGTCCAGCAGCAAGGTGACTTGATCCTGCGCCCAAAGCGAGGTGGCGCATAGCGACAGAGCGGTTGCAAAGACAATTGATTTCATGACGAGTTCACTTTCATTTTCAATAAAGGGCGGCGAAATGATGGGTCGGGCCATGGCCCGTACCCACGGATAAGGCCCCCGCATTTGCGATGGCGCGCGCGACATAGGATTTGGCGGCGGCTGTGGCCGCAACCGGGGTTTGTCCCTTGGCCAATTGCGCGGCCAGTGCAGACGACAGGGTGCAGCCGGTGCCATGGGTGTTTTCGGTTTGGGTGCGCGGGGCGTCGAACCATGTGACCCCTTGTCGGGTCACCAGGCAATCGGGGCTGTCCGACCCGTCAAGGTGGCCACCTTTCACCAGCACCGCCTGAGCCCCAAGCGCACAAAGGGCGGCGCCCTGTGCCGCCATTTCATCCCGTGTTGTGGCGGTATCGGTACCCAGCAAATGCGCGGCTTCCGGCAGATTGGGGGTAAGCAATGTCGCAATGGGCAACAGCACCCGGCGCAGGGTGTCCACCGCGTCGGGTTGCAGTAATGCCGCCCCACCTTTGGCGATCATCACCGGATCAAGCACGATGGGGATATCGGCGCATCCTTTCAATGATTGGGCCACGGCAGATGCGATCTGTGCGTTTGCGATCATTCCGATCTTGACCGCATCAACACGGATGTCCGCAAATATAGCGGTGATCTGGCTTTGCACGAAATCCGCCGGGACCGGATGGATTCC
>CBDTVH010000504.1:0-2437 GCA_965363665.1 uncultured Yoonia sp.
CCGTTGTCGAAGCCCTGGAAGGTTTCGAATTCGACGGTCTGGGCAACGGCCCAACACTGTATCGCGCTGACGATCACCAGTGCTTCAAGGACGTCGTCGTCGTGAAGGGTAAAGAGAACCCTGAGAACGAATTCGATCTTGTTGAAATCGTCGAAGTGACGCCGACCGATCAGGTCACTTACGCACCTGATCACCCACAGTTTGCCGGCGGTGCATTGGGTTCATGTAACCCAGGCGCATAAGTCGGACATTCGCAGGCCACCCGCATTGGGTGGCCTGCATCCTATGGGTCGCGCGACGCCGATAGACGGCTGTGGCCTGGCGTAGAGCCGCCATAGCTCATCCCCACAACTGATCAGAGGTCACCAGATGGACCAGTTCATTCTTCAAATTCTCAACGGGCTGGACAAAGGCTCGGCCTACGCGCTGATTGCGCTGGGTCTGACACTCATCTTCGGCACGCTGGGCGTCGTGAACTTTGCGCATGGTGCGTTGTTCATGCTTGGTGCTTTCGTCGCTGTGACCGTAAGCAACCTGCTTACACTGAGCCATAAGGTTGTGGACGAAACGCGGACAGATTTTCTTGGCAACCCGCTACAAGTCGATGTCCCCTACATTTACGATGTCTTCGGGCAAACCGCCGGTGATACGATCATCGACTGGGCCGTCCCGATTTCGATCCTTTTCGCAATTCCAATCATGGTCGGCATCGGCTTTGCGATGGAACGTGGCTTGATCAAGTATTTCTACAAGCGCCCACATGCCGACCAGATCCTTGTGACCTTCGGCCTGGCGATTGTTATTCAGGAAATCGTCAAGTATTTCTATGGTGCCAACCCAATCCCGACACCTGCGCCCGAAGCATTCGTGGGCAGTTTCGATTTCGGTGTCGCCTTCGGGTTTGATCCCAATGCGATCATTTATCCCTACTGGCGTCTA
The DNA here is from genome assembly GCA_965363665.1 of uncultured Yoonia sp. Classification (GTDB taxonomy): domain Bacteria; phylum Pseudomonadota; class Alphaproteobacteria; order Rhodobacterales; family Rhodobacteraceae; genus Yoonia. The sequence continues at coordinate 940 of CBDTVH010000504.1, forward strand.
GTGTACTTCTTCTTCTCCGTGATTATCATCGGGGCGGTCTTTGCCTTCCTGCAATTCACCACCTTCGGGATGGTCGTGCGGGCCGGTATGGCCGACCGTGAAACGGTTGGTATACTTGGCATCGACATCGACAAACGGTTCACGATCATGTTCGGCATAGCGGCCGCTGTCGCGGGCTTGGCGGGCGTGATGTACGCGCCCATCAACTCACCCAATTACCACATGGGTATGGATTTTCTTGTGCTCAGCTTTGTCGTGGTGGTTGTAGGTGGCATGGGGTCGCTGCCCGGTGCGGTCGCCGCCGGGTTTATGCTGGGTATTCTGGAAAGCTTTGCTTCGATGTCAGCCGTGATCGACCTTATCCCAGGCATTAACCAGATCATCATTTACCTTGTCGCCATTATCATTTTGTTGACACGTCCGCGTGGCCTGATGGGCCGCAAAGGCGTGATGGAGGAATAAGCCATGCTTGGATTAGAGAAAAAAGACTTCCGGCTACTCCTGATCGTCATTGCGCTGACGCTGCTGGCCCCCTTCATCCTCAACCCCTTCCCCGAGGGGTCGGAGATGGCGCAGTTCAACGCAGGCTATCCTGACCTCATGCAGCGCTTCGTGATCTTCGGCATCTTCGCCATCGGGTTCAACATTCTGTTTGGCCTGACCGGCTATCTGTCCTTCGGTCATGCAGCCTTCCTTGGCGCTGGATCGTATGGCGCTGTCTGGATGTTCAAGCTGCTAAGTATGAACGTGCTGCCCGCGATTGCCATCAGTGTGGTGATTGCAGGCCTCTTCTCGTTGATCATCGGGTATATCTCGCTGCGACGCTCGGGCATCTACTTTTCAATCCTGACGCTGGCCTTTGCGCAGATGTCCTTCGCCCTCGCCTATTCGGTGCTGACACCGATCACCGGTGGTGAGACTGGATTGCAACTGGCACTTGATGACCCGCGTATTTTTGGTGCGTCACAAACAACGACCGGCAACATTCCTGTACCGGCCCTCTTCGGGCTTGAGATGCGAACAAGTTATGAACTGGAGGTCGGCAGCTGGCTCTTCACGTTCAATGCAGGCTATTACCTAGCCGCCGTCTTTATGATCTTCGCCTTCTATATGTCGATCCGCATCTTCCGCTCGCCTTTCGGGATGATGCTGCGCGCGATCAAATCAAACCAGACCCGGATGAGCTATACCGGGCTGAACGCGCGTCCCTACACGCTGGCGGCTTTCGTGATCTCTGGCATGTATGCAGGACTGGCCGGTGGCCTGATGGCCTCGATGGATCCGCTTGCCGGGGCCGAGCGGATGCAATGGACCGCATCGGGTGAGGTTGTTCTGATGACAATCCTTGGTGGTGCGGGCACGCTGATTGGTCCGGTCCTTGGCGCAGGTATGATCAAGGACTTTGAAAACATCTTCTCCAAGATCAACGAAACCATTCTGCACAGCTGGTTCGCCTTTCTGCCAGATGGGTTGGAGAACTTTGTCGTTGCCATGATCT
>CBDTVH010000505.1:0-2429 GCA_965363665.1 uncultured Yoonia sp.
AGAGAGCCGCAGTCCCGGACCTGATCCGGGACTGCGTATCCCCCCTCTTCCCCCTCTGCCGCTAATCCGGTAAGTCCGCTACAACAGATTTAACCCGCAGGTTCTTCCCCATGAAATTTACCCTCTCCTGGCTGAAACACCACCTTGAAACTGACGCCTCGGTGGCAGACATCGCCTATGCGCTGACCGACCTCGGGCTTGAGGTCGAAGGCATCGAAAACCCGCTTGAGCGGTTGGCGGATTTCACCATCGGCAAGGTGATCTCAGCCGAAAAGCACCCCGATGCGGACAAGCTGAAGGTCTGTCAGGTCGACACCGCCGATGGCCCCACCCAGATCATCTGCGGCGCGCCCAATGCCCGCGCGGGCATCACCGTCGTCATTGCCAGCCCCGGCACCTATGTGCCCGGCATCGACACCACGATTGGCGTCGGCAAGATCCGCGGGATTGAAAGCCATGGCATGATGTGTTCCGAGCGTGAGATGGAGCTGTCGGAAGAACATGACGGCATCATCGAACTGCCCTCGGGCGAGGTCGGCGACCGCTTCACCGATTGGCTGGCCGCGAACAAACCGGAAAAGGTCGATCCTGTCATTGAAATCGCCATCACCCCGAACCGCCCCGACGCCCTGGGCGTGCGCGGTGTGGCGCGTGACTTGGCGGCGCGTGGTCTGGGCACGCTTAAACCGATCTTGGTCGATCCGGTGCCCGCCAGTTTCAAGGCCGACCTGAATGTGTCCATTGATGACGACACACGCGATGGATGCCCGCTTTTCTGTGGTCGTTTGATCAGGGGCGTCAAGAACGGGCCAAGCCCCGAATGGCTGCAAGCGCAGTTGCGCGCCATTGGCTTGCGTCCCATCAGCTTTCTTGTCGATGTGACCAACTGGTTCACCTATGACCTGAACCGCCCGCTGCACGTCTTTGATGCCGATAAGGTGCATGGCAACCTGCGTGTGCATCGCGCTGAGGGTGGCGAGACGCTGACAGCACTCGATGACAAGGAATACACGCTGCAAAAGGGCCAGATGGTCATTTCCGATGATAACGGCCCCGAAAGCATTGCCGGTGTCATGGGCGGGCTTGCGACGGGCTGCACCGAAGACACCGTGAACGTCTTTGTCGAAAGCGCCTATTGGGACCCGATCCAGATTGCCTACACCGGCCGCGCGCTCAAGATCAACTCGGACGCGCGTTACCGGTTTGAACGGGGCGTGGACCCTGCATTCACCCCCGAAGGTCTGGAACATGCCGTGCGCATGATCGTCGATCACGCCGGTGGCGAAGCGTCAGAACTGATCCAGGCAGGCGACGTCCCTGACACATCCCGCGCCTACAAGCTGGACGCCAAGCGCGTCATTTCATTGGTTGGCATGGATATTCCAGAGGCGACGCAGCGCGAAACGCTGACCGCCCTTGGTTTCACCATGCAAGGCGACATGGCGCATGTGCCGTCCTGGCGCCCTGACGTGCAGGGCGAGGCTGATCTGGTGGAAGAGGTCGCGCGGATTGCGTCCCTGACCAAGCTGGAAGGCAAACCCTTGCCGCGCGTTGACGCAGGTGTGCCAAAGGCGATCCTGACACCGGGTCAGATACGCCAGCAGGCCGCGCGGCGCACGGCGGCGGCGCTGGGGTACAACGAATGTGTGACCTACAGCTTCATTGATGCGGATGCTGCGAAGCTTTTCGGCGGTGGCGATGATGCGACGATGCTGGAAAACCCGATCAGTTCGGAAATGTCGCATATGCGGCCCAACCTGCTGGGCGGTCTGTTGCGCGCCGCGGCCCGCAATCAGGCACGCGGTTTCATGGATATGGGCCTGTTTGAGGTCGGTGCGGGTTTCCACGGTGGTGAGCCGGGCGAACAGCATATGCTTGTGTCGGGCGTCTTGATCGGGCGCACCGGGCCGAAGGATGTGCACGGCACGTCGCGGCCTGTGGACCTTTACGATGTGAAAGCGGACGCCGAGGCGATCCTTGGCGCGATTGGTGCGCCTGCCAAGGTGCAAATCCTGCGTGGCGCGGATGAGTGGTGGCATCCGGGGCGTCATGGCAAGATTTGTCTGGGTCCGAAAAAGGTATTGGGTGTCTTCGGTGAATTGCACCCCAAAGTTCTGCGCGAGATGGATATCAAGGGACCTGCGGTTGCCTTCACAATCTGGCCGGATGAGGTGCCTTTGCCGAAGAACAAGACAGCGACAAGGCCAGCCCTTGCCGCGACTGATCTGCAAGCGGTGGAACGTGACTTTGCCTTTGTCGTCGATGCTCAGGTTGAGGCACTGGCGCTGGTCAATGCCGCAGCGGGCGCCGACAAGACACTGATCACGGATGTGCGTGTCTTTGACGAATTTATCGGCGGGTCATTGGGCGAGGGCAAGAAATCCCTTGCCGTCACGGTGCGTTTGCAGCCGACGGACAAGACACTGAAG
>CBDTVH010000506.1:0-2427 GCA_965363665.1 uncultured Yoonia sp.
GGTCGCAAACCATGCCCATGCGCAGCGCCTCGCCGATCAGCTCTTCGCCTTCGGCATCGCGGCCAATCGCCGTCAGCAGGGCAGGGGTCATGCCAAAGCGGCGCAGGGTCATCGCGATGTTCATCGCCACGCCACCGGGTAACCGCGTGATGCGCCCCGGCACATCTGAGCCGACACGCATGTGGCTTGCGGCACGCCCGATCACATCCCACAGCACGGAGCCGATGCACAAAATATCAGGGGTCCTGGTCATCCCGGCGTTCTGACCCAGCACGACGTGAAGGGCAAGCCTTACTCAGGCACTGCAAAGGTCAAATTCGCCCACAGGGTTTCCCATACCGCGCCAGATCGCTCGGCCAGTTCCGCGCCGGGCTCTCGCAGAACGACGGCATCGACCATATAAGCGTACCCCGGCTTGACCGGAAAGGTTGCGATACCGTCTGCATTGGTTTGATAAAGACCAATCGCGACGCGGCTGTCGGACCCTTTTTCAAAGACCTCAACCTGGGTATTGGGCCGCAGATCATTGCGATAATAGACCTGCACGCTGAAACCGTCGCTCAGATCATCGGTATAGGGATTGTCCAGGGCAACGATCTCGGTCTCCAGCCCGACACGACGATCCGCGCCTTCGCTGTTACCGACCCCGATCAGTGTCTTGGCGTGGCGTGAATAGACTTCCTTGAAATCGGTCAGCGGCAGGCCACGCGCCTCATGCCGGCTCAGAACATCGCCAAAGGCCTTGTGATCGACAAACCGCTGAAATTTCTCCCAGTTTTGATAATCGACGGTTGCGTTATTTGCCTGATAAGCCGCGATATTCAGCCCTTCGCCGATAGGCTCTTGTTGCAGGGCGGGCAGATCACCGGGGCGCCCCTCGACCCGTGCCGACTGATCACCGGAAAACAGGACGAAATTCACAAATCGCTGCGGCAGATAAGACAGCTTTGCACCGGCGAATTCCTCGCCATTGACAATATGCGCCTCCAAGTTACCTTCCGCTGCAACCTGATATTCAATCGGTTCGATCCAGAATTCATGCGCTGCCAATGGCGTTGAAAAGAGACAAAAAATGAGGGCGAGACGGCGCATGAGAACTTCCTTTTTAACTGGTGCAAGGGTGGCCTTTCTACGGGTCTTGTCAAGCGCGGTTCTGCTGTGGATCACGACACTGTCAGCAGCGCAGGCGCATGAGGTCATCCCTTCGATCGGTGACATGCGCGCGGCTGACGGTCAGGTCACATTCGAAATCCGCGCCAATCTGGAAAGCTTTATCGCGGGCATTGACCTGAGCGAAACGACCGACACCAATGAAAGCGCGCAGGCGGCCACCTATGATGAGCTGCGTGCGCTGGCACCCAATGAACTGGCGGCACGGTTCGAAGCATTCTGGCCACAGATGGCCGATGGCATCACCCTCACGGCAGACGGCGAAGCCCTGTCGCCGGTCCTGACGCGCGTTGACGTCGATCCCATTGGTGACGTCGACGTTGTGCGGTTTTCGATTTTTGAGTTCAGCGCCCCGCTGCCAGCCGACGCGCAGACCGTGCAGATGGGTTGGGCGCCCGAGTTCGGCACTTTGGTGTTGCGCCAGATGGATGTGCCTGCGCCCTACGATGGCTTCCTTGAGGGCGGTACGCTATCTGATCAGATCCCACTGGCAGGCGGCGGGCAGGCGACCGGATGGGAAACCTTTGTCGATTATATCCCGGTAGGTTTTGATCATATTGTGCCCAAGGGGCTTGATCATATCCTCTTCGTGCTGGGCCTGTTCTTTCTGGCCGCCCGGTTTCGCCCGCTGCTGTTGCAGGTTTCGCTATTCACCGTGGCGCATACGATCACCTTGGCGCTGGCCGCCCTTGGATACACCCAATTCATTGATGAATTCACGCAAGGCACGCTCGGCATCGCCTTCATCGACATCGTGGAGCCACTGATTGCGCTGTCCATCGCCTATGTCGCGATTGAAAACATCTTCATGAAGGGGATCAGTCCCTGGCGGCCTTTCGTGATCTTCTTGTTCGGCTTGTTGCATGGCCTTGGGTTTGCGTCCGTTCTGGCAGAGTTCGGCCTGCCGGAAGAAACCTTCGTGGCTGCATTGATCGGCTTTAATATCGGTGTCGAATTGGGGCAGCTGGCCGTGATTGCAGTGATGTTCCTGTTCGTGTGGCAGGCGTTGCGGATCGACCGGGGCGAGAATGAGGCGATACGTGGCAAGGTGCTTTATGGCGTGTTGTTCGTGATCGGTCTTGGCTTGCTGTTCACCAATGCAGGTGGTTTTGCCGCGCTTTCGGGGGCGCCGCTTGCGGTGCTGGAAGATGCCGTCCTGTTGCTGGCTCTGACCTTGCCGGCGATGGCGCTTCTGTGTCTGGCGTCCATCCAGTTTCGCGACCACCTTGAGGCGTATCGCCGGATCGTCGCCGTACC
>CBDTVH010000507.1:0-2422 GCA_965363665.1 uncultured Yoonia sp.
TTGGCGACATGGGGCTGATCTACCGCCTGGCACAGGCTGCCCTGATCGGCGGCACATTTTCGGACATCGAAGGGCATAACCCGTGGGAGGCCGCCGCACTAGGCTGCGCCATCTTGCATGGACCGCGCACTGCCAATTTTGCAGCAGACTATGCGCAGCTAGATACATTTGATGGCGCAATCCGCGTACAAAACCCCGAAGATATCGCTAACGCGCTTACATCGGGGTCCTTATCGGAAACTGCCGCAAATGCGGCGCGCGCAATCGCAAAGGCAGCCAGGCAAACGGACGCTTTGGTGGCAGACCTGCTTGCGCTTCATGAGGGCACCTATGGGCACTAGGTTTCCTAGCCTGAAACTGCGCTTGGCGTTGTGGGCTTATAGCCTGCTTTGGTGGGTCATGCTTCCTGTGATATTGCTGTATCTGGGGCGTCGCGGCCGCAAGGATCCGCTATATGCGCAAAAACTGGAAGAGCGCTTTGGGCGTTATCAGGGTGGCGTGAAGAACCCTGTTTGGGTGCACGCTGTCTCGCTTGGTGAAATGCGCTCTGCAACGCCACTGATCCGCGCTTTGCTTGATCAAGGCGAAACGATCCTGACGACCCATTTCACGCCAGCCGGCAGGCGCGAGGCGGAACGCGAGTTCGCGGCTGAGATTGCGGCGGGCAAGGTGCAGACCGTCTGGGTGCCGTTTGAATATGGCTATGTCTATCGTCGCTTCATTCAACATTTCGCCCCGAAATACGGGCTGGTGATGGAAATCGAGATTTGGCCGCGCATGATCATGGCTTGCCGCAAGCACGGCACACCGTTGTTCATGTGCAATGCCCAATACCCCCAGAAAAGCTTTGTGAAAGACCAAGAAGGCCTGGGCCTGCGTGCCGCCCTTGTCGCGGGGTTTACCGGTGGATTCGTGAAATCGGAAGGGCAAAAGGCCCGGTTTTCCGCCACGGGACTGTCGAATATCCACGTGACCGGAGAGTTGCGCTTCGATCAGCCCATTCCACAACAACATCTGGATGCCGCCGCCGCCTGTCGCGAGGACCTGACCAAAGGGCGGCCCAGCTTTGCTTTGACCAGCGTGGTTGAGGGCGAAGACGCGTTTTATATTGATATAATCCGCCAGACGAAGGGGGTGTTTTTCATCTACGTGCCGCGCGCGCCCGAAAGGTTCGATGAGGTGGCGCAGATGCTGAATGCGGCAGGGCTACGCTATGCGCGCAGATCCGAACTGCTGGATGATAAGCTTCAACTCACCGTACCTACGCCCGATATTGACGTTCTTTTGGGGGACAGCATGGGCGAGATGTATTTCTATCTGGGCCTATGCGACCGCGCCATCGTGGGCGGCGGCTTTGTCCCCAAGGGCGCGCACAATGTGATTGAGCCTTTGGCGCTGAAAAAGCCGGTGATCGTCGGGCCGCATATCTGGACAATTGAGTACCCCGCAACAGAGGCGATCGCCGCTGGTGTATGCCAGCTTGTGCCCGATGAGGCAGCGCTTTTGGCGGAGGTACAGGCACCCACGCCTGTCACTGACGCGCAGATCACCGTCTTTTACCATGACCACGCCGGCGGCGTTGCCCGCACGCTTGCGGCTATCCCAAAGGCGCTGGCGCGTTAGCCACCGATATCTTCGGGACCGACCGCCGTCGCCTTGATAATTGCATAGATCTGCTGACCAACTGTCAGCTCCATCCGCATCGCGCTGCGTCTTGTGACCCGTGCCAGCAAATGATCATTCCCCGCTTTCAGACCAACCGCAACACCCGGCCCCCGCCCCTGTTCGACCTGTGTGATCGTCACGGGCAGGATGTTCAGCGCGCTCAATCCCTTTGGTGCCTCTTTTGCAAGGATGACATCCTGTGCAGGAATACGGATTCGGACGGTCTGCCCCAGCACCCCCAGAAGTCCGGGCAAAACAAGCCTGCCACCGGAAAAGGCCAATTCGGTGAGCCCATCATCCAGCAAGCGTCCCGCAACCTTGGCAATGATGACTGCACCTGCGTCGCGTACACCAACCAAAGGCACCGTTTGGGGTTGCGACAGGACAGTACCAATCGGACCGGATGCGGTAACGCGCCCCTCCTCGATCACAACAAGCGTTGTCGCCAACCTTGCGACTTCTGATACGTCATGACTGACGTAAAGCATCGGTATTTCCATCTCATCCCGCAGGCGTTCAATAAACGGCAGAATTTCTGCCTTGCGCGGCGCGTCCAACGCAGCAAGCGGTTCATCCATCAGCAAAAGCTGCGGATCGCACATAAGCGCACGCCCCAAGTCAACCCGCTGGCGTTCGCCCCCAGATAATGCACCCGGCATCCGTTCCAGCAGGTGCGACAGTCCCAGAACGTCAATCACGCGCGTGCTGTCATGGCGACCGCCATAGCACAGGTTGCGCATCACGTTCATGTGCGGGA